>DATCTA010000149.1:0-2672 GCA_036568165.1 Sulfurovum sp. | reverse complement strand
AAACAGTATCATCTCCGCAAATCCGAACCAGCCAAGCAGTTTAAAGTCGATCGCCCAAGGGAACATAAAGATGATCTCGACATCGAACAGGATAAACAGAAGTGCTATCAGATAGAACTGTGCCGAAATGGTGTTGGGTTGCTTTGTCACTTCTGGACCACATTCATAGATACTGAGCTTCAGTCTTTCAGTATCAAGCCGTGCAAATTTTCTAGAAACAAAGCGTGCTGCCCAGAGCGTAGCCGGAAATGCTACCGCGGTCAGCGCAAATAAAACAAATACACCAAAATATGGATGTTCCGTAAGTACATGAGTCATACTAATTCCTTCATTTTTTTCATCTATCCTTCACACAAAGTTGCACCATGGCTGAACCATCTTCGCTTTTCTGGGGTGTAAAGAACTTTCAGAATATTAGACCGATATTAGCGTAAAGATGATTAAATCCCATTGGCAATGTTTCTGCTTCACCAGATTGGTTTTTCGGTGTAACTATGTGAAACAAAGGAATAATTGATACAATATCTAAAAAAATTATAATAAATATAAGGAGCTAAAAAGTGACTTTCCCTAAAAAATTCACCAACCTACTTTACTGGATAGCCATGGCCGGGTTGCTCTTTTGGTTCGCCTATTCCAAAGGATGGATACTCGCCAATTTTGAGTCCATTGATGCCAAGCAGGCCGTAGAACTGCTGGAAAATGACGACAATGTCACACTTCTTGACGTCAGGACCATACAGGAGTACAAAGCCGGCCACTTGCGCGGTGCGACCCTGATACCCGTAGAGGTTCTCCCTGAGAACCTGGATAAACTGAAAGAGGATAAAGATAAAAAGATCATCGTCTACTGTCGTACAGGAAGCCGAAGCGTCTCTGCCTCCAGGACGCTGGAAGAGCATGGATTTACCCCGCTGCATGTCAGGGGCGGGATCATACAGCTTGTCGGTGCCGGGGCCGTCCTTGTAAAATAACGCTCCCTATGCGCCGCATTCTATACAGTACTGAATGTGTTTGGGGGTTCGTTTGTGGCATGCGCTGCACACCCTGTTGAGCTCTTCCCGGCAAAACCCGCAATAGTTCTTACCATAGTCCACTCTGTTTCTGCAGTTCGGGCATCTGCTTTGATTATAGGCATCGATATAGAGGGTCTTTTCTTTCATCTCTTTTCTTGCCTTTTCTCTCCTGGCAACGCTTCTTTGTATCAAGAACACAACCAAACCGATACTTACGATACCAAGGAACATCAAAAAGTAGTACCCTAAGAATATAAATCCGTATTCATATAAAAAAGCAATGATCTTCTCAAAAAACCTGCGCGGGATAATATGAAAGATCAAACACAACACATCAATGAAGATAGGGAGTAAAGTAATGACAATGATATGCGAACTGATCAGTGCGATCAGCTTATTCGGCACGGATACCTGACTTGCCGGTCTTGTGGAAAACCTATGGGCCAATACAGATAAAAGCAATAGCGGCAAGGTGAATTTCAATACATACAAAAATGCTATGAAGGGCTGCCAAAATGCATAGGTATCATACTCTTTTTTGAATATCTCTCTGTTTTGATTGACAAAATCAACATACTCCTGGTAGCCTTTATAGGCAGAGACTGCCTTGATCCCTTGGATCTGCTTATCAATATTTTTCTCTTTTTCAAGCAAGCTGTAGTATCTATCTCTGATCTTTTTATCACTCTCTTGCTCATCCGAAGATATTTTTTCAAACAGGGAAGTATTGTATCTCTTTTCGATGCTGTCGATCTCGGAGAGAACATTTCGTTTGTCATTTCTTAGATTGTTTTGTAGTTCCTTGTGCTTTTTAAATTCATCAGATTGCGCAAACACAGCTATTTTCTTATACAGTTCCGTACAGAGCGGTGCCATTCTCTTGTCTTGATAGGTTTGGACCTTTTTGCCGCTGTGATATTCTGAATGGGTAGGGATATAAAAAGAGTTATACTCCGAAAAAGGAAAGGTATCATAGGTGTACCCTCTTGTTGCACTGTTCCAGACCATGCTTTGATATTGAGCGTCAAAATGATTTTTACATTGGTAAGGATATTTGATATCTGCTGCGGGGGACATATTCTTTTCAGAATCTATCCCCGTCAGAATCGTAATCAATAAAAAGATATCCAGTATGATGATCAAAAATATGGAAAACTTGGAAAACGGTTCATTGTTGAACGTAAAGAGCGTTGACTTCGTTTTTGTGATAAACGATTTGATAGGGGAGAACATTTACGATCCTTTAGCTGCTATTTGAAATTACACTTTAAAACCCATGCTCTTACTGCCGTCAAAACTGCTTCCGAGCTCTTTTTCTATCTCTTCAATAAAGTCCTGCATACTGAATACGCTCTCCTCTCTTACTGCCACCTTATAGGCTGTGTTTTTGATGATAAGGTTGATCTGTCCGCCGGTGAGTTCGTATCCTGTCAGCGCTGCTATATCGAATCCCTCTTCATAATCCGCATTTTCAGGAAGCATGAACTGCCAAAGCATCAAACGCTGTTTTTTGCCCGGTTTCTTGAACTCTATCTTGTAATTGAAGCGTCTGGAAAACGCCTTGTCTATATTTCCCAGCAGGTTGGTCGTGGCTATCAGTATCCCCTCGAACCGTTCGATCTGTTCGAGGAAAATATTCTGCATCTGGTTATGCAT
>DATCTA010000148.1:0-6354 GCA_036568165.1 Sulfurovum sp. | reverse complement strand
GACGACGCTAACGGGTGCATCCATCACCAATCTGGATGAGAAGGGCAGAGACCGGGGGAACCTTGAAGTGAACACGCAGCATCTGGTGCTCAATGACATCAGAGATATCGATACCTATGAGTCAAGCAGTGCCGGTGCAGGTGTAGGAAGCAACGACGGCGCTCCAAGTCTCAACAGTGTCGAATATACCAACAACACCAAAGACAAAGAGCAGATCACCAGAGCCACCATTGGAAGCGGGACCATCAACACCCAGACCACCACAGGCAACCTGAACCGTGATACCTCAAAGGCTCAGGAGATCACCAGAGAGGAAGAGTCAAATACGGAGATCTACGTAAGCAACAGAACGCTGGAACTGTTGGATGATCCAAGTGCAGCGGTATCTGATCTTGGTGATAAACTCAAAGATGTCGGTCATACTGCTTATGTTGAGATATTAGAAAACTTACCATCTGCTAGCAGAGGAAGTAAAGATAAAAATGGCAACCCTATACGTGAAAACGGTGAAGAGAAAAACATCATAGAAAATTTTATTGACGATACTATAGGAGCGGGTCTGGATTATGTAGGTAATGCAGGTGTACTTCCATCTGCTGGAAATGCTGGAGGGTATGTGAGTCAAATAGCTACACAGCTGTTTGGTGACAATAGAGCAGGGATCGTCGTAGAAGACAAGAACAAACTTGAATCTCTCACAACAATAGACGGCAAACAATTAAAAGAGAGACAACCTGGAGACACTGCAAGTGAGTGGGATTATGAACAGATCGTGATGGTAAAAACAGAAGATGGCATCAAGCCGATCACTGAAGTAGAAAACTCTGAAGGTTTGGAACAGGTAACAAGATATAGAACCAATCCTCACAAACAGCTTGTGATCGAAGATGGAACAGATAGAAGCGGAAACCCTGCGCTTGAAGCGTATAAGATACGGATCAGCCAGGAAGACATTGAATCTTCAGAGATAAAGCATCTTTTCACCAATGGTATGTTCAATGACCACGATACAGCAGTCTACAACCAGCAGACTCAACAGAATGGAGCGGATGCCATACTGAATTACAATCAAATGCATGGAGTAGTTGGTGATATGATCGAAAATGTGCAAGATCACTTAAGTATAAATGGTGCAGATATTCTAACAGAAGTTGTTACACTAGGAGAAGCAGAAGGTTCTGTAGATGGTATAGGCTACTTGGGTACAGGTGGTTCAAGACAGACTGGCGAACTTATCAATCAAATGACAACGATAAGAAAAGGTGACTTGACCATAGGGGCACACTCACAGGGAACTATGATGACACAAAATGGTCTAGATCAACATAAAGATGATTTAGCAAAAACAGTGCAAAGTAATTCAGATGTTAGCTTTTTGTTACAATACTCCGGTGCACCTGTAAATCATGAGATAACAGAGCATACAATGACGGATATTTATGGAGGGAAAGAACTACTTTCTGATAGAACTGATGGGAAAGGTATGAACAATGTATTCCGTTCTCAAGTTGCTCCTGAAGATTTTGTAGGTTCTGTACTTGGGTATCAATCTGCAGGTATCAATAATTCTGAAAACTTGGGCGAAAACATGAAAGAAAGCACGCTTTCTGTAGGTAGACTTTTTGGTGTCGGAGGAAGTTCTACGCACTCATATTATGGATGTGTCATAGGATGCGGGAATGAAAACATTACACCTACGATGGATTATTATGTGAATCCTGACTCAAATTCAGAACACCGAGAATTACCGATACAAAATTATTATGAGACGAATTTTATAATACAAGATGAAAATGGTAACAATAAAGTCGATGTAAATCTAGATCTATATCCTGATTCTATACCGGGAAATGATGGAAATAAAAAAGTTGAATTTATATTAGATACAACAGGAGGTCAGCAATGAAGATTTTAACATTATTCACTGTAATTTTACTTTTGGCAGGTTGTTCAGGAGAGCAGATATCTCATAATATTACTAAAACGCAGATAACAATGAGTGGTGATAAACCACCTGCTAAGTACAGAGTAGCTAATCTACAAACCATGAAGGATTATACATTTGAAACTAAAGATTTTTCTTTTAAATTACCTACCGCCATACAGATTGACTTCACCAAAATGGGTGGATGGTGGGGTGCCTCCCATAGGGATGGTAAAACAATAACTTCTCATCTTCATCCAGTTTATCATATTGTAATCTCTACTTATGGAAAAGTAAGTGATTATTCAGAAAGAGACAGAGCTATTGATACTCATAATGTACCTTATATGAAAGCAAGATTTCACAAATATAATCCTGATACAAAAATATCTATACAAAATTACGGTAAAGAAAACTATGATTGTATAATTATAGAAGATAATAATTATAATAAGTGGGATAAAAAAGAAATCACATATAGTTGTTATAAGTTTAATCCTAGCAAAACAAAATCTAAAAGTGTAAGTATCACTTTAACCTACAACAAACCAAAAGATCCAACCCTAGCCAAAGAATACACCTACAAAGACCTGCAAAACAGGGCCAAAAGAATGCTTGACAGTCTTTACATCAAAGACAGTTGGTAATGGTAAATAAGCATAGGAGAGAGGAGGTAGATAGAAAAATATGTTGATAAGCAGAGGATTAGGTGCGTGTATATAAAAGATAAAGTTAAATTAAAAAAAAGGATATACATGTCGTTGAATAAACATAAAAAAGTAGTTGGAAATTTAGTAGTTAGCATATTGATTGGTATGACAGCACTTTTAGCACTCTCAGGATGTGCGGGTAACGCTCCGAGTGCGGAAGCAAAACAGACACTGCAAACCGCAGAAGGGTATAGCGTGGGGCAGGTGAATGTCACACTGGCTGACCATGTATTCTATGACTTCAGCGAAGAGGAAAAACAGTACCCAAATGAAAAAGAGTTGGCGGTATTCTTTAAGGAAGATATAGAGAAATACCTGAAACAGGCCGGGAGATCCTGTCAAAATGGACCATCGTGCCTGACCCTGGATGTAGAGTTCAATTATCTGCGTAACTTCAACCTGGGATCGGTATCCGTAAGTGCTCCGACGATAGACAGAACCTTGACGATACGCAAAGGCGATGCGGTCGTATATAACCATACCCAAAAAGAGCTGACGCCCAACAAAGGCGGTATCGTCGGCAAGACACTCAACGGGCTCGCAGTATTTACCAAAGCAGGAGAAGACAAAGCAAACGTAGAGGATGAACGCGGTCATATCGATGTGATCTCCCAAGTCACCGTGAGGGATGTCGTACAGCTGGGGAGATAAAATGTTAATTTATTTTAACCATAAGTGGATATATCCTGGATGGTCATGATGAAGTTAGACTAATATTTTGCTGTTGTCACTGGTAATTGTTTCCAAGAGTATAAAAAAGGAAGTATAATTCTTACTTAAGCCTATATTGCCTATAATAAGAAATATACTTCTTATTATAGGGGGAATTCATGGATTTATTTGAACTTGGACATGAGATTAAAAAACTGAGACAGCAGAAAAAATGGTCACAAGATACTATGGAGCAGTACTCCGGTATTACAAAACGTACCATAAGCAAGATTGAAAACGGTTTTATAGAGGAAGTAGGGATCAGAAAAGTCGGGACCATTTTGGATCTGCTCGATATGGAATTATCTCTTCGTCCAAAGGGTCGGCCAAGAACCCTGGAGGAATTACAAGATGAAAGAGACTGAATTGAAAGTCTTTGTAAATATCGCATTGTCCGGACGACTCTTAAAAGAAACGGGTAGGTATATATTTAATTATGAAACAGAAGCAAAAGATATAGTCAGTCTTACTATGCCGTTGCGCAGCGAAAGTTGGACGAGTAAAACACTGCATCCGATCTTTCAAATGAATATGCCAGAAGGGGCATTACGCGAAGCTATCAAGAACCATTTCTCCAAAATAGAAAAAATGGATGATATGGGCTTTTTGAAAATAATCGGCCCTTACGTATTGGGAAGAGTAAAGTTTGAAGATATCGGTGATTCCAAAACAAATTTGAGTTTAGATGATATACTGACTTCACAGAAAGAGAACCTGTTTGAAGAGTTAATGGCTCGTTTTGCTATACGTTCAGGTGTCTCCGGGATACAGCCAAAACTTTTACTTTCAGCACAAAATAAAACTACAATGCGGTTTGAACACTACATTGTAAAGTCTTGGCAGAAAGAGTATGAACAATTAGCACTCAATGAGTATTTCTGTATGTCTGCCATAAAGAATGTTGGTCTTGAAACACCAGAGTTTTATCTCAGTGATGACCTCTCTTTGTTTATCATGAAACGTTTTGATGTCAAAGAAGACAACAGCTATCTTGGTTTTGAAGATATGTGCGTATTGACAGGAAGAGGTACGGATGAAAAGTATGATGGATCTTATGAGGAAGTGGCCAGAGTCATAAAAGAGACCATATCTCCTAAGTATAAAAAAGAGGGCTTAAAAACATTTTTTACTGCCATTGTAATGAACCATTTTTTACAAAACGGAGACGGACATCTAAAAAACTATGGGGTACTGTATGAAAATGACTATGACGATTCAAGACTGGCACCCATTTATGACGTCATCACTACAACATGCTATATCAAAAACGATATACCGGCTTTGAGACTTGGCGATGCAAAAATGTGGTGGAAGGAGAAAACCTATAAAACGTTTGCTAAACTTTCCTGCGGATTAACAAATAAAGAGTATGAAGAGATCATAGAGAAGTGCAGAGATGCAATACATATAACAAAAAATGAAATAGATGCCTTTGCTTCTAAGAGTGTAGAGATTCAAGCATTTCTGGAGTCATTGAAGGCATGCTGGAAAGATGATTTTACTCGATAATGTATAGAGAGTGTCTATCAAAAGGGTATCATTTTATATAGAACCATTTAGGTACCTAAATATAGTATTATATGAATCCCTATATCGGATGTATATATCTCATTACTACAACTATAAGTTCCATTTTGCCTCTGTTATAACAAATTTGTAATCATTTATATTATTTCCTATCAATGTCTAACCGCCCTTTAGGTACAATATTGCCAATTTAACAGTAGGATGGTGTAGATGCCCCATAAGATAGCGGTGATAGGACTTGGTTATGTAGGTTTGCCTTTGGCACATGCTTTTAGCGAGAAATACGAGGTGGTCGGTTTTGATATCGCGCAGTGGAGAATTGATGAGCTAAGAAGTGGGCATGACAGGACATTGGAACTGAGCGAAGCTCAGGTCAAAGAGGCTATCGCCAATGGTATGCAGTTTACCAATGTTCTAGAGGAGATCGCAGATTGTAATGTCTATGTGGTGACTGTCCCTACACCGATCGATGAGCATAAACGTCCAGACTTAACACCACTGCTTAAAGCCAGTGAATCCATCGGTAAAGTACTTAAAAAAGATGATATCGTCATCTATGAGTCTACTGTCTACCCTGGAGCAACAGAAGAGGACTGTGTGCCGGTACTTGAAAAATTCTCCGGCCTCAAATATATCTCTACCGAGACCATCAACCAATCACGAATCACGAATCACGAATCACCAGAAACCAACGGTTTCTACTGCGGCTACTCACCTGAGCGTATCAACCCGGGTGATAAAGAGCATACGGTCACCAAGATACTTAAAGTCACTTCAGGTTCTACGCCTGAGATCGGTCAGAAAGTCAATGAACTGTATAAAAGTGTCATTACAGCTGGAACCCATCTCGCTCCTTCCATCAAAGTGGCTGAAGCGGCGAAGGTCATCGAAAACTCTCAAAGGGATATCAACATCGCCTTTGTAAATGAACTTGCAATTATCTTCAACAAGCTTGGCATCGATACCAATGCAGTGCTTGAAGCAGCAGGTACCAAATGGAACTTCCTGCCTTTCCGTCCGGGACTGGTGGGTGGCCACTGTATCGGTGTGGACCCTTACTATCTGACACACAAAGCGCAGGAAGTCGGCTACAATCCTGAGATCATCCTCGCAGGCCGCCGTCTCAATGACAACATGGGTATCTACGTGGCAAACCAGGTGATAAAGCTGATGATCAAAAAAGGGCACAGGATCGAAGGTGCCAAAGTACTGGTTCTGGGGATCACCTTCAAAGAGAACTGTCCGGATATCCGTAATTCCCGTGTGATCGATGTCATCAGCGAACTAAAAGAATTTGGATGCAATGTTGAAGTTTATGACCCATGGGCTGATAAAGATGAGGTACGGCACGAATATGGCATTGATATGGTCGAATCGTTTGAGTATGACAGTTACGAGGCGATCGTCCTTGCCGTAGCGCATAATGAGTTCAAATCCCTTGATCTGCACAAAACTGACAATTGTGTTTTGTTTGATATCAAG
>DATCTA010000147.1:0-2553 GCA_036568165.1 Sulfurovum sp. | reverse complement strand
AGGCTTTCCCCCGTAAAGATACCACTTGGGATACTGAAGTGTACAGCCGTAAGACCATTACCCAGCTCCAGATGACCGTTCTCATCAAGCATGAACTCCTCTTTTGCAACTATCTCACCGCTGCTTTCATACGCTTTTTCACTGAAAACTTTGATCGCCTCTACAAAAATATCCATACCTACCTCTTCAAGAAGGAAATGGAGTCTGTTTTTGTTGCGGTTATCTCTAAACCCATACTTTTTAAAAAGATTGATCACGGCACTGAACACCTCGGTTACTTCCTCCTTTCGGATGAATAGTCCAGTATCTCTGGCCTGCATACCTACTCTTCCTCCCAGATAAAGATTGAAACCAAACTCGTCGCCTTTTTTTGCCACGATAAAGCAGCAGTCATGCCCATAAATGTTGCAATCATTCATGTTCGTACCCAAAATTGCCGTATTGAACTTTCTTGGAAGGGTGGCGATCCACTCCTCTTTTTTCAAAAAGATGGACTGTAGGTCATCAATGATCGGTTTGACCTCGATGATACTTTTTTCACCTAAGCCGTCAAAAGAGCTTGTTACGATATTTCTGAAATTATCCACACCGGTTTGGAATGTAGAGATACCCACACTATCAAGCTCTTTGATCACGGTATACAGATCTTCTATTTTTATATACCTTAGCTCGATCTGCTGACGTGTCGTGATATCGATATAATCTTCACCGTATTTTTTAGAAACCTCTCCAACTTTCAATGCCTGATCAATGTTTAACTGGCCTGCAGGAATACGGATGCGCAACATGAATTTTCCGTCTTTCTTCAAGAAAGCACCGAAACATTTTAGAAAGAAGCTGCCATCTTCATCTTTCAGTTCTTCCAGACCCGCTGTACATATCTCATCGAGTTTTTCATAGACACTTAAAGGTGTCTTGAGTTCTTTTATCTGTTCTATTTTATTGAGTTTTTTATTTCTTGCTTCAAAAGCTTCTTGTAATCTATGCATTTTTTCCTCCTAATAATGATCTGTATTTAACGACATCCCCAAAGACAAGGATGGCTGGTCTGGCTATATCTTTGGCATCCGCAACCAATCCATCCAACGTTGTCGTTACAACCTTTTGATTGGGTCTGCTTGCATTTGAGATGATGGCGCAGGGTTTGTTTTTGGAAATACCCAACATGTCTGCTTCCTCTACGATCTCATTGACTCGGCTTAGTCCCATGAGGACCACTACTGTATGATTCTCTTTTGCAAGCAGTTCGACCCAGTCAATGTTCACACTGTTCCCCTGCAAGTGTGCAGAAACCACGGTAAATCCACTGGCATATCCTCTGGCAGTTACAGGAATATTACCCATAAGTGGACCAGAGATCGAGGAACTGATACCCGGAATGACCTCTGTAGTGATCTTTTCATTGAAAAGATCCATCAACTCTTCTGCACCGCGCCCGAAAACAAAAGGATCACCGCTTTTCAGTCTGGCGACCACCCTTCCTTTTTTGGCATGCTTGATGATCAGTGCATTGATCTTCTCTTGGGATTTTGAGTGATACCCTTTCTGTTTACCCACATAGATCTTCTTGGTATCCTTAGGTACAAGCTCCATGATCTCGTCACTGATAAGATGGTCATAAAGCACTACATCAGCATGGCGGATGATCTTTAACGCTTTTACTGTCAGGAGTTCCGGATCACCTATCCCGCACCCGACTAAAAACACTTTTGCATGTCGTTCTGAGAGCTCTTTTTTTGTTTGAGCGATCTCTATGATCCCTGCATCTCTTTGCTGCTGTTTTTGCTGCAGGTATGCAGTGATATCCTTTGGTATCAGTCTTTCACACTCATCTCGAAAATACTTTGCAGCCGTAGGACTGGCCCCATTGCTTGATACAGCGATCTGCAATGTCCTGTTCTTTGTCAATGCCATAAAATAGAAGTCGCAAAGTCCTGGTACATCTACCACATTGAGCAATATTGGATGCTTCTTTTTATACTTCAGCAACTTTTTCGCCACTTTGGGATCGCCTGTTGCATCAATAATGATCTTATCCTCTTTGATATCTTTCAACTTAAACTGTTTTTGTTCAATGTTTTTTGAAAGTTTCAAAATCTTCTCGTTCACCTCTTGGGCAACGATACGGAACTCTATGTTATTTTCAGCCAATACCTGTGCCTTCTGCAAGGCGACATTACCTCCTCCGATAAGCAGTATTTTCTGATTTTTCAAGAGTATGGGTAAGGTACTATGCATTTGTGTTCACCTTTTCTATTCTTACTGCACTATGATTGTAATCAGGCTGTAAAGAGACACTGTCTAACAAGTCATTGGTCAGATAGTTCACTTCCCTGTTACTGATAGGAATAAAAATGTTTTTTTGATTGATCTTCTCTGTAATATATGCTTTGGTCACCAGTTCGCCTCTTTTTGAGATCACTTTGATCTCATCTTTGTCATTGATCCCTAATCTCTGTGCATCTTCAGGATGTATTTCACAGAAATTGAGTTCTTTGTATTTCAAAAGGGTTTGAGGCAGGTTCGTTTTGGTACCGCTGTGCCACTGATCCC
>DATCTA010000146.1:0-7128 GCA_036568165.1 Sulfurovum sp. | reverse complement strand
TGTTTATCTTTCTCTTAGTGGTGGGGCTAGAGGGAGGGTCATACCCAGCTCCATTCCGAACCTGGAAGTCAAGCCTCCCATCGCCGATAATACTGCAGGCTACGTCTGTGGAAACGTAGGTCGCTGCCACTTTGAGTTTATATCATCTTTCATTTACAATAATCACTAACTCTTATCAGTATAGGTATCAACCAAAGCCTAAATATTATTCTTTTTATCTTTTTTTATCCATTTTTTACCATTTACACCTTTGATTAATTCTCCATTTACTGCTCATTAATCCCTGCATTTTATAATGTTATTAGAAAAGGTGATCATTTCCCTTTCAAGAGAGATAGTTTTACTCCTTGTCCAATTTGTAAACTTCCTTGTTTTTACCCTCTCTTGCCGATCGCCTTTTACTATCGAGCCGTAATCTCCCCTTTGAATACATAACTCCCTGAATTTGCGGCTCGTTAATTCCTTTATCCATTCTTTATTACTAATTATTAATTATATTATAATATTTAATGATACTTTAAATAACAAAAAGATATAATTCGCGCATTGAAGGTGAACATACATCGTATTCCTCTGAACAGTGTTTTACGCCTTGTCCAAATTTGTAAATTTCTTAAGTTCATAAGTATGGCTTGCCTTCAATCGGAATTTTCTTCTAAAACCTTCTCAAACGTTCTTTACGATAAAATACACATAATTACAATCACTCTAGGAAATCATCATGTCTAAAAAAATTGCATCTGCAAGAATCTCTGAAAAAAGCTCACAACTTCTACAAGAGCTCAACAATTCACTCCCATTTGATAAAGTGCTTTACAAAGAGGATATCGCAGGTTCACGTGCCCATGCCTTTATGCTTTGTGAGCAGGGTATCATTTCTAAAGAGGATTATGAGAAGATCGAGTCAGGTCTGGTAGAGATACTGGCTGAAGTAGAGTCTGGAGAGTTTAAGCTTGACGGAGATGATGAAGATATCCATATGGCTGTAGAGGGAAGATTGACACAGAAGGTAGGTGATGCAGGTAAACGTCTGCACACTGCACGTTCACGTAATGACCAGGTGGCACTTGACTTCAGACTCTATGTACAGGGTAATACCAAGGCCATTGCAGAACTGCTTTTAGAGAACATCGCAACGCTTGTAAAGGTAGCGGAAGCAAATGTGGAGACCTTGCTTCCTGGTATGACACACCTGCAGCATGCACAGCCGATCAACTTTGGTTACCATATGATGGCCTATGCAAGTATGTTTAAACGTGATTATGAGCGATTTATGAGCTCTTATGAGCGCAATAACTTTTCACCTATAGGATGTGCTGCGCTGGCTGGTACACCACACCCTATAGACAGAAAGATCACAGCAGAGAGACTAGGTTTCAATGCACCGACACTTAACTGTCTGGACACGGTGAGTGACAGAGACTTTGCGTTGGAGATACTCTTTAACATCTCTGCGATGATGATGCACATGAGCCGTTTAAGTGAAGAGCTTATCTTATGGTCTGCAAGCGAGTTTAAGTGGATTACACTGAGTGACCGCCATGCTACAGGAAGCTCCATCATGCCACAAAAGAAAAACCCGGACATCCCTGAACTGCTTCGAGGTAAAACAGGACGTGTAAACGGTAACCTCATTTCACTTCTTACAGTAATGAAAGGACTTCCTCTTGCATACAATAAAGATATGCAAGAGGACAAAGAGGGTGTCTTTGACTCTGTAAGAACAGCACTGCTCAGTCTTCAAGTGCTCAATGAGATGATGGCAGAGATGAGAGTCAACAAAGAAGCCATGGAAGCAGCATGTATGATAGGCCACCTCTCTGCAACTGATCTGGCAGACTATCTTGTAAAAGAGCAGGGACTTCCGTTCAGAGATGCTTACCACATCACAGGAAACGCCGTGAACCTGGCAGAAGAAAAAGGACTGGACATCTCAGAACTCAGCCTGGAAGATCTGCAAAGTGTTGATGCTCGTATAGGTGAGGGTGTAGTAGCACTGCTAGATAACCGTGCTTCGATGAATGCTCGTAAATCTGAAGGCGGTACAGCCACTGAGAGAACTCTTGAGCAAGTTGAGAGTATGAAGGATTGGTTAAAGAAACAATAATAAATTAAATCCATATTAAGAGTAATTGCTTAAATAAAAATCACTCTCTTATTTTTATTTAATTTTTTCATAGTACAATGTAACTACGTATTAATGTTAAAAGCTAAACTTGTTGTGAAACAAGGTCGGAAAGTCATGGGTCTTTTTAGTAAAGATCGCCAGACCGCACATTTTTATATGCATATAGATTGATTTTCTACTTTTTCACCCTTTAACTTTTAACAATGATATGATGAAACCAATCAAAGGATCATTGTGCAGAAATATCTGTTCTTTTATATTATCACCTCACTTTTGCTATTAGCCAATACTACACCGTCATCGAAATCCAAAGATATCAAAGCAGATCTGGTCACTGTTATAAAATCACAAAGAAAAATGTACCTTTCATGCAAAGGCAAGATCTTAAAAAAATATGACATCGCTTTAGGCGGTAATCCTGTAGGACATAAGAGAGTCAAAGGTGACAAAAGGACCCCGGAGGGAAAATACAAGCTTGATTACTTCAAACCAAACAGCTCTTTTTATAAAGCGTTGCATATCTCATATCCAAATAGAAAAGATTGTCAAGCTGCTAGAAAAATGGGTAAAAGTCCCGGAGGGTCGATTATGATACACGGACAGCCAAATAACGTAGAGATCAAGAAAAAATCATTTTTTCAACGCTATAATGATTGGACTGCAGGGTGTATCGCACTGGAAAATGATGAGATGGAAGAAGTCTTAGCCCTTGTGAGTGTGGGAACCCCGATCTACATTAAACCTTGAATTTCTGATTTATATTTGACTATGATGAACAGGAGAGGCAGACATTCTTATACTCTTCAGGTGTTTCTTTAGCAAAATGTTCAAACTCTGGCAGTTCATCATATGGATGCGCTGCGATATATAGCAGTGTCTCTACTCTGGAAAAATCTCCTTTTTGAGCAAGGTCTATGGCTTCTTGGAGCATATAGTTTTTCAACACATACTTTGGATTGGTCTTGAGCATCGCTTCTTGACGTTCTTGCTGTGTACGTGGCTCTTTGGCTAAGCGTACATCATAGAATTCAAGCCAGTTGTGGATGACCACCGGGTTCATAGCGATGTCATAAAGGGGCATTCTCTCTCCGTCATAACGGCTTAGCGTTCGAAAGAAGTTGGTATAGTCGACATAGGCATCCTGTAGAGCACCTACCAGTTCTGTGATGAGTTGGGTGTCTTCATCCAGTTTCAGTTCTAAGCCCAATTTTTTTCTCATCACATCGATGTAGGCATCAGGGTAGAGGAAGTTTCCGTAGTCATCAAGCTTTTTTTGCATCCTTTTATGATCGATCAGTGGTGTAACTGCTTTGGAGAGCATGGTGAGGTTCCAGTAGGAGATATTGGGTTGTTCACCGTAACTGTAGCGGCCTGCTTTGTCAGTCTTGTTGCAGACAAAGCCATAGTCAAAATCATCCAGCATAGAAAAAGGTCCATAGTCTATGGTAAGCCCTGCAATGGACATATTGTCTGTGTTCATCACACCATGACAGAAGCCTATGCCCTGCCACTGTGCGATGAGCTTTGCAGTGCGTTCAACTACTTCACTGAAAAAGAGGTAGTAGCGGTCTTCTTCCTCTTTGAGGTGCGGATAGGACTCGGCGATGACATAGTCCGCAAGTGCCTGCAGTTTGTCATGCTGTTTGGTGTAGTAGAAGTACTCAAAGGTACCAAAACGCACCCAGCTTGATGACAGTCGCATCACGATGGCAGCTTTTTCTATGGTGTTGCGCATGATGTTCGTTTGTGATCCTATGATGCCAAGGGCACGTGTAGTGGGGATGCCAAGGTGGTGCATCGCTTCACTCATCAGAAACTCACGTATGGAAGAGGGGATGGCTGCACGGCCGTCTGACATACGTGCATAGAGTGTTTCACCGCTTCCTTTAGTCTGAAGATGCCAGCCGTTGATACTCCCCAGGTTGATAGCCCTTCCGTCTCCCAGACGCGGGGCGTAATGACCAAACTGATGTCCCGCATAGCACATCGAAAAAGGACGTGCACTCTCAGGTATGAAGGTGCCATTTAGCAGTTCTATAAAACGAGGGTCATCCGCGATGTTTTTCTCAAGACCAATCAGCTTTGCAGCATGGGAATTGAAGCTGATCAGGTAGGGATCATCCAAAGGTATGGGGTCGGTCATATCGTAAAACTCACTATCCAGTGAAAGATAGAGAGTTTCAAAGTTTAGGTTATCTAGTGTCATGAAGAGGTTTTACATCGGTTATGCTTAAGATCAGATAAGCTTTACTCAAAGTATCTGCATAGGTTTAGAAGAACTACCAGTTTGCATACGGGTTTTGTATCAGGTTTGAGTTGGCATAGCGTTTGTCTGTCGTGACCTCTTCTTTTACCCACACAGGCAATGCAAATGTTTCATCTTCACTTACCAGTTCTACTTCTGCAACAATGAGCCCTTTGTTCTCACCTTCAAAGATATCGAGCTCCCAAGTGTGTCCTTCATGCTCTATAAGATATCTTTTTTTATCGATAAAAGGTTTTTGGCAGAGGTTTTCCAGCATTTGCTCAGCATCTTCAAGCGGGACAGGGTATTCAAACTCCAGTCTTGTGGCCCCTGTGCTGGAACTTTTAAGTGTTAAAAAGGCTTTATCATCGCTTACGCGAACTCTGACAGTGTTGCGATCTGCAGTTTGTATGTAGCCCTGTTTGATGGTGTGTCCATCGGTAAGTTGTGGAAGTAAGGTTTCGTCAACAAGGAATTTTCGTTCTATCTCTACAGCCATGCTATGCCTTTTGAAGTAAAATATAAGTCATATATTGTACACTACACTTATAAAAATAAATAGGAAATTACATGGACGTATCAATAGAATATTTAGGCGAAAAAAAGTTTAAAGCAAATACTTCAAAATCTTCTTACATCTTGGACTGTAAAGAGATCACTCCGGTGGAGTATTTTGCTACAGGTATCATAGGGTGTACAGGGATAGACCTTGTGGTGATGTCTGAAAAAGACGGGTATGAAGTGAAAAACTACTCTGTAAAAGCGGAGATTGTCAGAACAGACTCTGTGCCGATGAAGTTCGCTTCGATGCATATTATCTATGATTTTGAAGGCGAATTTGATGCCATCAAAGCAAAGCGTTATATAGGTGCATCTTTGGAGAGTTACTGTACGACGATAAACTCTATCCGTGATTCGGTAAAAGTAAGCTATACGATCATTCATAATGGTGAGAAAATAGCTGATAAAGAGGAATTGATCTCATTGAGCGTTCCATTGGAAGACGGGTTTGGCGGAGCTTGTTGTTCGTAGGTTTTAAAGCTCGTCTATTTTTGAGATGAGCTTTGGAATACTTTTGGCTTTTTTCTTTTTGCCATCTACTTTAGCAAGAGGCATATCTTTACACTTTTTGCACATATCGATGCATGACTTTACAGTGATCTTTTGATTAGGGAACGCTTCTTCAAGTTTTTTTTGAAGCTTATCGATCTTGGTAAATTTTTTGCATATTTGTATTTTCATATACTACTATAGCATATTTTTTTCGACTTTAGATACTTTTTATCGTTATAGGAGTATTATAAAATAAATGCCTACATAAAGGAGAGATCATGAATCCTGTAGAACAAGATGTTTTAAGAAGAAAAGGTGAGATCATAGCAGAAGTCAATGCACTTTTTAATGCCAATATGAAGTTTACTGACTGGGATGTGCCAGAGGCAGATAATGAACTTGCTGCAAAATTGATCATCGAGATCATGCAAGAGGCCCTTGACGGTTTGAAAGTAAAACTGGATGAAGGTGAATTTAAATACTAGTGCTTCTGCTCTATTTAAGAGCAGAAGTTCATAGCCTAGATAAGTCCAAGCTCTGCCAAAAGGGCTTTGATAGTGGGTGAAAGCTCACTTAATTCTTTGAGAAATGTGCCTGAAGCCATATCTTCCCTATACCACTCTTCAATACGTTTCATGGAGTCACTTTTTTCCTCTTCCGTCAGTGTATCTGACTTATCGATGGTGTCTTTGATCTTTTCTAAATGTTTTAAATTGGTATCGCTCATTATGTATCCTTTTTATAGATCTCGTATGAATATTATAGAACGATAATACTTTCAAATACACTTTTAGCTATAATTTCGACCCAAATCCCTATAGATCGGATAGATAAATGATACAACTTAACAACCTCTCTAAAAGTTTCGGGGGACAGACCCTTTTTAAAGATATCAACCTCAAAATGTCACAAGGTCAGAAGATAGGTCTTGTCGGACGCAACGGCTCCGGAAAATCTACACTTTTCAAGATCATTCGCGGTGAAGAGAGTTATGACTCAGGAGATGTAAGCATTCCTAAAAACTATATGATAGGATCACTCAAACAGCACCTTGTTTTTACAGAACCGACGGTACGTGAAGAGTGTGCACTGGTACTGGGGGAAGATGAACAGTGGAACTTTTATAAGATCGAAAAACTTCTTTTTGGGCTTGGTTTTACAGCAGAGGACCTTGATAAAGATCCGATGAGCTTTTCAGGCGGTTACCAGATACGTATTAATCTTGTGAAGCTATTGGCTACTGAACCAAATATGCTTTTGCTCGATGAGCCTACCAACTATCTTGACCTTCCTTCTTTGCGTTGGTTGAGAGGCTTCATCAAAGAGTTTGAAGGCGAAGTGATACTCATCACGCACGACCGTGATTTTATGGATTCGGTCACTACACATACCATGGGTATACAGCGCAAAGGATTACGAATAGTAGAGGGTGACAGCTACAAGTACTATGCGACGCTTGAGTTGGAAGATGAAACGTACGAAAAGACCAAGGCGAACCAGGACAAAAAACGTAAAGAGCTTGAGGATTTCGTTGCACGAAATAAAGCCAGGGCATCTACCGCGGCTTTGGCACAGTCCAAACAAAAAGAGCTTGACAAAATGGATGAGATGGAAGATCTGCAAAATGATGCCAACCTCTCTTTTCATTTCAATTATAAAGATACACCGACCAAGATCGTTCTTAGAGCAGAGAACCTGGGCT
>DATCTA010000145.1:0-2549 GCA_036568165.1 Sulfurovum sp. | reverse complement strand
AGGGCTATTTGTCAATGAAGGTGTAGAGACGATAGACACGGTATGCAGGTACTCAGATATTTCACGTGCTCAGATCCATTTTGATGTGGATGAAGAGTCTTTAGATGCCATAGGACTGCAAACTTTACCGGTGGTACGTGTAAAAGGTCCTGAAGATCTCAAACGATTTAAAAACAGATATCGACTCGTAGATACACATAGCGATGAGTATGGCGGTACAGGAAAACGTCTGAACCTTGAATGGTTCAATGGTATGGATTGTTCCAAGATGATCTTAGCAGGGGGATTGACACCGGAGAATGTGAGCCAGGCAAAACAGCTTGGTTTTTACGGTGTTGATGTAAGCTCAGGCGTAGAGATGATCAAAGGTAAAAAAGATCCTCAAAAGGTGAAACAATTTATCGCTAATGCAAAAGGTCTTTGAGGAATTAACGATAGCATTCCGTAAACACGGCGGAGTGCTTCATGAAGAACAATATAAGCAGATCGTGACCAATCATACGACACTGCTTGAAGACAGCGAAACGATCTTTTTCCTTCTTCAAGCTTCAGGCTATCCTATCACGCAGCTCAATGATGAACATTATAGACTTGAAACATACTTCACTTCGCATAATGAACAGCATTATTGTATTATAGATATAGAAACCAATGGTTCAAAACCGGGTACCTCTCAAGTGATCGAGATCGGTGCTGTCATGGTCAAGAACGGTGAGATTATAGACCGTTTTGAAACGTTTGTTGAGTGTGCGTATCTGCCAGAGTATATTACCAAGATCACAGGTATAGAACCCACTGATCTCATAGGTGCACCTTCAAGAAAAGAAGCACTTACAGCCTTGCGTCATTTTATGGGTGATGCAGTCTTTGTTGCTCATAATGCTAATTTTGATTATACTTTTCTCAATGCCTCTTTTGACAGGTTCGGTCTGGGACAGATAGGTAATCCTAAACTCTGTACGATCGATCTGGCAAAGCGGACCTTTGAGAGTGAACGTTACGGACTTGCCTACCTGATAGACTTTTTAGAGATAGAAATGGCTACACACCATAGGGCATACAGTGATGCAGTATGTGCTGCAAAGGTGATGGAAAAAAGCATGGAGAATCTTCCCAAATATGTAAAGAGTGTGGATGAGCTCTTGCGTTTTTCGACTTCAAGTAAGAAAGAGAGACGTGTGAAAAAAGAAGAGCAGTCTAAGTAAACGTTATTTTCTCTCTTTGAGGATATGGTGTAAAAAGAGTATCTGTGCAAAGACAGGAGCAAAGATATTGAGCAGTGGTATATAGTTGAAAAGTGCTGCGATCATTGCCAAAAACCTTGTGTTTTTTCTTTTTTCTTTCAGTTGAGTTTTATCATCGATGAAGAGTGCACCTACATCGTAGATCGTTGGTTCTTTGAGTAATATGGACCACAGATAGAGTATGACGACTTGCCCAAACAAAGGGATGAAAAGCAAAGGAATCATGATCATAAAGAGCAAGAGAAACACAACACTGGCTTTAAGTGTCAGGAAAATAGAAGTAGTGATATCTGCACTACCTGCGACTTGGACATGCGGATAACGTTTTTTTGCCAAGGCTATAAGAAGTTTTTCACTGTAGAGTGATGTCAACAGTGCTATGATAATGATAAAAAGCATATATGCAACCAAAAATGTCGTTACGGATGCACCGGTTGTCTGTAACCATTCCCAAGGTATCCAAGAGAGATAGGATGAGATAAAGCCAGTCAGTATATCCCACACACTCCATGCTAGTACAAGTGTCAGTGCAAGTGAGATAAATCCAATTTTGAGCACGAACAGTACGACCTCTTTGGAGAGCATATCTTGTAAGCTTCTAATGATGATCTGTTTCATTTTTTGACGCTTACCTTTTTATTGATACTCATTTTTGAAGTCGACATAGCGTTTTGCTGATGCATAGAGTTCAGCCACTTCTGCATCTGTCAATTGGCGTACCACTTTTGCCGGACTACCCATGATAAGGCTTCTAGGAGGAAATACCTTGTTTTTGGTCACCAGAGAGTCTGCACCTACAATAGATTCTTTTCCTATGACAGCACCATCAAGTATCGTTGCTGACATTCCTATAAGACAGGCATCTTCTATCGTACATCCATGCAGCATTACACGGTGGCCTACTGTTACATCATTCCCGATCACAGTAGGATGTCCATCGGACATATCCGCTTTTTTATGATGTGTAACATGTACCATGCTGAGGTCCTGTATATTGGTTCTGTCTCCTATGGTAATGTGATGCACATCTCCGCGAACCACACAGCCAAACCAAACGGCTGAGTCCTCTCCCATACTTACACGTCCGATCACTGAAGATCCTTCGGCTATCCATGCGTTCGGTCCTAGTTGAGGTGTCCATTCTTTGAATTTTATTAGCATTAGCTCTCCTTTAAGATACGGCTTGCCAAACGGCTTACATAGTTAGGTGTCTCTTTTTTTGTCTTATTGTGGATCTTATTGACATACTCTTCCAAGACATCATGATTGTTGACAGATCTTCCCAAAGAAGGCACTTTGGTGTAG
>DATCTA010000144.1:0-9808 GCA_036568165.1 Sulfurovum sp. | reverse complement strand
CTTCGCCTCCGCTGATGACACGTTTGATCGGAAGGTTATATTTCGTTGCAAATTCAAAATCTCTCTCATCATGCGCCGGTACTGCCATGACTGCACCGCCGCCATAACTTGCCAGTACGAAGTTTGCAGTCCACACAGGTACCTCTTGCCCTGTCAAAGGATGTACGACCGAGATACCCAGTGCATACCCTTCTTTGTCTGCCTGCGCTCTTTCACGCTCAGACATGTTGGCAATGGCTGTGATCTTCTGGGCAGTCCCTGCATCAAGCAGATCATGCTCTACCATGTATTTGGTTATCGGGTGCTCTGCTGCCAAGGCTGAGTAGCTCACCCCGTAGATCGTGTCAGGTCTGGTTGTAAAGACCGAATACTTCTCAAACTTACCGTCCAGTTTTGCCTTACTCTGCTCAGTCAGTTCAAACTCAAACTCCAGTCCCTGGGACTTTCCGATCCAGTTGCTCTGCATTGTCAAGACCTGGTTTGGCCACTTGCCCTCAAGCTGTTTAAGATCTTCTAAAAGCTCATCGGCATACTTGATGATATCAAGATAGTAACCCGGCATCTCTTTAAGCTCTACTTCATTGTCACAACGCCAGCAGCATCCCTCTTCGACCTGCTCGTTTGCCAGTACCGTGTGACAATCCTCACACCAGTTCACTGTCGTAGATTCACGGAAGAGCAGTCCTGCTTCATACATCTTGATGATGAACTCCTGCTCCCACTTGGTATAGAGCGGATCACAGGTTGCAAACTCACGTGTTTTGGAAAAAGAGAGACCCAGTGCATTCAGTTCGCCTCTCATATAGTCGATATTCGAATAGGTCCACTCTTTTGGATGACGTCCGTGCTTGATCGCCGCATTCTCTGCAGGCATACCAAAAGCATCCCATCCAATCGGATGCAGTACATTGTAGTCCTGTTTTCTGTAATACCTCGCGATCGCATCACCAATAGCATAGTTTCTCACATGCCCCATATGCAATCTTCCGCTTGGGAACGGGAACATACTGAGAATGTATTTTTTCTTTTGTTCAAGAGAATCAGAAGGCTCGAACGCCTGCTCATCCTCCCACTTTTTTTGCCATTTGGCTTCGATCTCGCTTGGATTATAACGCATCAAAATCTCACTTAAAATTGATTTATAAAATTAGGGGGATTATAGCAAAGATGGGGTTAGAGATGCATTGATATACGGACCATACCGTTAAATAAGGACTTCTTAATGAAGAAAACTTACTTAAATGTATTGCACTCTCTTACATCACCCGTGCGAAGCCCTCGTCTGAACCACTCTACACGCTGCTGGGAAGTACCGTGTGTAAAGGCATCCGGTCTTACCGTACCGGTGGATTTTCTCTGAAGTGTATCATCACCAATCGCACTGGCTGCCCTCAATGCCTCTTCCACATCTCCCTCTTCTAAAATATTAAACCTTTTATGTGCATGGTGTGCCCAGGCTCCGGCATAACAATCCGCCTGCAGTTCTACCCTCACCTGCAGTGCATTGGATCTTTTAGCGTTATTCCACTGCTGTTTGGCCTCCTGCACCTTGGAAAGCGTACCCTGCAGATTCTGTATATGGTGACCTATCTCATGGGCAAGCACATAGGCCTGTGCAAAGTCACCGGGTGCATCATGTGTTTGCGAAAGTTCATCGAAGAAACTCAGGTCAAGATAAACCTTCTGATCCGCAGGACAGTAAAAAGGGCCTACCGCAGAGTTGGCATATCCGCATCCGCTCTGCGTACCCCTGCGATAAAGTACCATCACAGGTTCCCTATAACCACGTAGCTCTTTTTTCCAGACATCCTCAGTACTGGCCAGAACCGTTGAGATAAATGCTGCATTCTTGTCATCCTGTGCCTGGTCGATCGGCGCAGTAGATGGACCCCCTATTCCAATGAGAGAAAGAGGATTAAATCCGCTTATATAGGCTACTACGCCCAAAGCTATGATCGCCCAGCCCAGTTTGGTTTTTAGCAGTGATCTGATCAGAGGCCATAAGATCATCATGGTCTGCATGGAGGGTATACTACCTCCTGAAGATGCTCTTCTGTCATCTACATTGGTGCTTCTTCTGCCGCCTTTCCATTTCATCAGTATACCTCTGATAATTCAATTTTTATTAGTTCGATTATACCAATCAAAAGTAAAATTTAACTACAATAATAACAACCAAATCAAGGAGTTTGTTTGTCTTTAGCACTCGCAAGAAAATACCGTCCAGCCACTTTTGATGACCTCATCGGGCAAGAGTCCGTGTCGCAAACACTCTCCCTTGCACTTGAGGGTGACAGACTCTCTCACGCCTATCTTTTTTCAGGTCTCAGAGGAAGCGGTAAGACATCAACGGCACGTATCTTTGCTAAAGCACTTCTCTGCGAAAAAGGTGCCAGTTCTCACCCTTGCGGTACCTGTACACACTGTGTCATGGCAAGTGAAAGCAGCCACATGGATATCATTGAAATGGATGCCGCTTCCAACCGTGGTATCGATGACATCAAAGACCTTATAGAGCACACCAAATACAAGCCAAGTTCTGCACGCTATAAGATCTTCATCATCGATGAGGTACACATGTTGACAAACCAGGCTTTCAATGCCCTGCTCAAGACACTTGAAGAACCGCCTGATTTCGTCAAGTTCATCCTGGCGACAACTGACCCATTGAAGCTGCCTGCAACGATCCTTTCGCGTACGCAGCATTTCAGGTTCAAAAAGATCCCACAAAATCTTGTGCTCAAACACCTAGAACATATTTTAGACCTAGAGAACATCGAGTATGAGCGCGAAGCACTGGATATCATCGCACGTTCAGGTGCAGGTAGTTTGAGAGACTCTCTGACCTTGATGGACCAGGCCATTGTCTACTCCAAGAATTTTGTAGATGTCAATACAGTAACAGGTATGCTGGGGATCATTGAACCAAGCCACTTGGAAGCATTGCTCTCTCACATCATGGCCAAAGAGACAACAAAGATCTTAGAATTTATCAAGATGGCAGCAGACTATGAAGCGGAGATGATCCTGGATGAACTTACGCTTTATCTTAAAGAACTGCTGCTCAGTGGGAAAAGCCAATTCACTCCTCTGATCATAGAACGTTTCTTCAGGGTGATCGCAGAGTCTAAAAGTCTCCTCTCTTTAGGTAGTGACAGTGAATTCGTGCTCTCATTGGCTCTCTTTAAAATGATGGAAGCACTGGAGATCAAAGATATAGATACGATGATACGGGGACTTGAACAGGAACTTAAAGGTATTGAGATATCAGAGATCATGGTCACTACACCGGCACCTGATCACAACACACCTCAAGAGATCATCACCATTACACAAGAAGAGATCGTCGCAACGCTTCCTGTCAGTGCACCAAAAAAAATGAATAATGCAGAAGAAACTAATGTAGTGGTCAACCCCAGTGTTGACTCAGGACAGACACAGGGGTCTGTCCCTGCGGAAGCCATAACACCATCCGAACCAGTAGTTGCTGAACCTTCTGTACCGACGATCAATCCCCACCAGAAGACATTTGATGCACTCATCAAAAAACTGTATGACAGAGACTATGACCTGGGTGCATGTTTTGAACGAAATATCTCTTTTGAGGACTTTTCAGACCATAAACTCACATGGGGTTCTATGGCAGAAGGTGATGATAAGAAGATGCTGATCACTCATTGGGGACTTATCAATATGTTTGTCAAAGATCTTTTCGGCATTGAGACCAAGATCGTCAATATGCCTAAAAAAAAAGTTAATACCCCAAAAGTAGAAGAAGCGCTTCAAGAAGAAGATCTATCTCAATCGCAAGAGACACCTGCCCATGAAGATGCAGACTCTGCTTCGATGATAGAAGATATCGAAATGAAAAGTTCCTGTATCGCACCGGAAGCCGGAGATACAGAAGCAGCCAAAGAGAAAGATCCTTCTACTCTGCTAGAAGAACCTATGATCAAAGAAGCCATTGCACTGTTTGATCCTTCCAAGGTAAGAATTAAACGCAACAGTTAAAAAAGCTTTTTAATTCTTAGGTATCCAGCCATGCCTGTGTAACTATCTTTGGTCTATCACCATGGATCTTTATCTTTTCAGCCCCAATGCAGCGTCCATCATCATCAAGTTCGAACACTACCATTTGCAGGATCGAACTGCACTCATCAGGTACATCAAAATGCCCTCCCAAACCTGTAAGAAAACGTTTTACAGGTATTGTGCTGTCCATACCTATCACCCCGTCATTACAGCCCGTAAGTCCTATATCGGTCACATAGCAACAGCCATCTCTAACCTGCAGATCATCTGTGGCTACATGCGTATGGGTGCCAAGTATTGCAGATACATCATCTTTGAGCATATGTAAAAGTGCTTGTTTTTCCGAACTGGCTTCAGCATGCATATCGATGATGATATGTTTATATCCCTGCTCTTTTAACCTGGCAACCTCTTTTGTGACCATAGTAAAAGGATTATCGGCCATAGGCATCGTGTAGTGTCCCATAAGATTCAAGATGGCTGTTTGATGCCCCAGGATTGTGGTTTTATATATCCCCTGACCCGGTGTCTCTTTGGGATAATTCATGGGACGCAATAGTGGATAGGTATCAAAGAGACCAAGGATCTCTTTTTTATCAAAGCTGTGGTTTCCGCCTGTCATTAGATCGATATCGTAGCCAAGCAGTTCTATACAGTTCTTTTCTGTCAGTCCAAATCCGTGGCTCGCATTTTCATAGTTTGCGATCATGAAATCGATAGAATGCTCTTGTCTAAGACGTGTTAAGTGACGTTTGATGATCAATCGTCCAGGTTTACCTACGATGTCACCGATAAACCCTATCTTCATATTGTCTTCTCCTTGGACTTGAGCAAAGCCCAAGAGCAATTCCTCTCACTTCTAGTCCAACAGACTGATACATGGGAATCACTAAATGATTTCTCGTAAAAGCTTCGTCTTTGACTCAGATGCATAATATAGTAAACTTAGTGTGATTTTCCTGAAAAAGGAAGTAATGCAGAAGCCCAGGTAAGTCCACCGCCAAACGTATCAAGCAGCATCAGATCACCCGACTTTAATCTACCCGATTCCCAAACATCATTGATAGCCATAGGTATAGAAGCAGCTGAAGTATTTCCAAATTTATCCACGGTAAGTACAACTTGTTCATCTTTCATCTTCAAAGCATCACCAACCGCTTTGATGATACGGTAATTGGCTTGATGCGGGATAAAATGCGGTATGCTGTCAGAATCTATATGATTCTTTTCAAGGATCTCTTTGACATCCTTTGTCAGTGTTTTTACTGCCAGTTTAAAGGTTTCATTCCCTTTCATCTGTACAAAGTTAAGTCCTTCATCGATCACTTTCTGACTTGCAGGATTGATAGCACCAGGTGCAGGTGTCACTAAAAAATCTGCATATTGCCCGTCGGCACTTGCATGCAGATCTATGATTCCTTCTTCTTTCTTGGAAGTAGCAGAGATCACTGCAGCACCTGCACCATCTCCAAATAAGATACAGGTACTTCTGTCTGTATAGTCAACCACAGAAGAGAACTTCTCTGCTCCAACGATAAGGACGTTCTTCTTCATTCCTGACTCGATAAATGCTTTAGCTATAGAGAGCAGATAGACAAAGCCACTGCATGCTGCGGAAATATCAAATGCCTGCACATCTCTGATACCTAACTTGTCTGAGATGATACATGCAGTTGAAGGCATATTGAAATAATCCGGAGTCACTGTTGCACAGATAACAAGATCGATCTGCTCTTTTGGCACACCTGAACGCTCAATTGCCAGTTCACATGCTTTCGCTGCCATATCGCTTGTGTACTCATCTGCAGCAGCTATACGACGCTCTTTAATACCTGTACGCTTTACGATCCATTCATCCGTTGTATCTACCATCTTCTCAAGATCTGCATTTGTCAAAATCTTTTCAGGCACATACGCACCAATAGATCTAAATGAAGCATATACCGGTCCTGTTTGTGACATTGTTATCCTTAAGCCATAAATTATTAATCTATTCTACCATAATTTTCTAAGGAGGATTCTAAAAAGGGGGGAAGAAGTCTTTTGATTTTTTGTAGTATGTCTCAATTGCCACGAAGAACGTGGCATTAAAGACTATTCATCATTGTTCAATAAGTTCTCAATAGTCTTATTGACATCAGATTGCGTATATCTGATAGCTTGAAAAATAGCATTCTTGATCGCTTTGGCATTGGAGCTTCCATGACTGACGATCGCACAGCCATTGACACCTAGAAGCGGTGCCCCACCATACTCAGCATAATCAACCTGTTTTTTCATATTTCCGAACACTTTTCGTTTCATCATCAGTGCACCGATCTTCGCAGGCAATGATTTACGGATATGCTGTCTCATCATTGTAAAGATGGTGTCAACTACACCTTCACTTGTTTTAAGCAGGATATTTCCTGTAAAGCCATCACAAACGACTACGTTGACATTACCGTTAAAAATGTCTCTACCTTCAACATTACCCACAAAACCTTTTAAGCCTTGAAGCAGTTTGAAGGCTGCTTTGGTCAGCGTATTCCCTTTGGAGTCTTCTGAACCATTGGATAAAAGGCCTACCTTAGGAGCCGCAATCCCCATGATCTTCTGCGCATACGCTTCACCCATAGCACCGAACTCATAAAGGTTCTGAGGTGTACAGTCTGTCACCGCACCTACATCAAGTACCAAGGTCTTGTTATCGGTTACATTTGGCATCAGTGTCGCCAATGCAGGCTTGGAAATATGAGGCAAACGCCCTATACGCAATGTTGCAAGTGTCATCGTTGCACCGCTGTGCCCCGCTGATACTACCGCTGATGCTTCTTTTTCACGTACCAGTTCAACCGCTTTATAGATAGATGATTCTTTTCTCTTAAGCGCATCTGTCGCCTGGTCACTCATAGAGATCACATCTGAAGCTTCAACAATTTCAACTTTGTCTGCATAATAAGGGGGAAGTAAAGAACGAATCCTCTCTGAATCGCCTACTAAAATAGGAAGGAATTTTGTAGTTTCCAGTGCTTGAACAACACCATCTATGATAGGCTCAGGACCATAGTCCCCGCCCATAGCGTCAATCGCAATTTTAATCATAAAAATTACGCTTTAGTTTTTTTGTACTCACCAGTAGTCATGTTCATGTGGTGAGGCATTCTCCATGTCCCGTCTGCATCTTTAACCGGCATTGGTAATGTCAATTTGTAATGCGTTCTTCTTTTTGCTGATCTTGTGTGACTCACACGTCTTTTAGGTACTGCCATTTTATATCCTTTTTTACAGTTTTATTTAATATTCTACTTCAAAGTCTTCATCGCTATTGCTGCATTTGCTGCAATAGTTATAAGCATTTTTCAATGTATTTATTTCGCTCTGTAGTATGTACGAAAGGTCAATTTCGCCATCTAAAAACTCAATTATATCCAAATCATCTTTATCTTCAGATACTTGATCGCTCAATTTGAGTTGTAATATACTGTCCACTTTAGAGTCATATGTGTCTCCACATCTGTCACAGTCCAACTCAATGCATCCACTCATGTGCGCATCTAAAGCAACTTGATGAGAACCGCTTTTTATTAAAGTGCCCTCAAGCTTCACACCCTCCGCATCTACTTCAAAGGGTTTTGCTGTAGAACCTATTTTGTCAAAAACTATTTTCACAGTTTTGGCTTAGTAAATTTCTCTCTGTGCAAAAAAGAAGTTGATCTCGATCTCTGCATTTTCTACAGAATCGCTTCCGTGTACTGCATTTGCATCGATACTATCTGCAAAATCAGCTCTGATCGTACCAGGCTCAGCTTCTTTAGGGTTTGTTGCACCCATAAGCTCTCTGTTCTTAGCCATTGCATTTTCACCTTCAAGTACTGTTACAACAACCGGTCCTGAGATCATGAAATCTACAAGGTCTTTAAAAAAAGGTCTCTCTGCGTGAATAGCGTAAAATGCTTCAGCATCTACACGAGAAAGTCTTGTTTTTTTCGTTGCTGCGATTCTAAGACCTGCATTTTCAAATCTTGCAAGAATCTGTCCTACTACATTTTTAGCTACTGCGTCTGGTTTAATGATCGATAATGTTTGTTCCATCTTTTATTCCTAAGCGATAATTTACTTCCATATTCAATTTAGTTTAGTGGAGAGTATTCGGGCGGGATTATATCGAAAAAAGTATTAAAGCAAGTTTAAGTTTTGAAGGGGGAGAAATATGAATCGAGACCACCGTATGGCGGCCTCTGGAGATGTTAAAGATTAATCTTCAACAACTGGTTTACGAGCTGCTCTATCTTCCATTGAGATATCTGCTCTCATTGGCATTTCAGCATCTGGATTTTCCATAACATAGTTTTCACCACCAGTATAGTTTGGACCATTGAAGTGATCTTTATGCTCAGATGTGAATGGCATATCCCAAGTGATACAACCCTCTGTTGGACATGCTTCAGCACATGCTGGAGAATCGAAGTGGTCTACACACTCAACACATTTGTCAGGATATACATAGTAGTACTCCTCACCCGTTGGGTTATCATCCTCATCTACGATTGCTTCTACCGGACATTCGTCAATACAAGCTGCACAGTTGATACAAGTATCTCCAATAATTACTGCCATTTTTATTCCTTTATATTAAATTAATATAGACAAACTATATCCAAAGATTTTTAAAAAAACTTTAAACGCTCTAGATAATTTTTAAAAGTTTTGAAATGCTTCAATTTCTCTACATAGCCTGATTATCGTATTGATAACGGCTATTATCTTAGAGTCCTAAATAAGCTTTTATCTCATCAACCCTTCGCGTTTGTTCCCATGTGAAGTCTTTATCTTCACGACCGAAGTGACCATACGCTGCCGTTTTTCTGTAGATAGGTCTCAGCAGGTCAAGTTCATCCATAATGCCTTTAGGTGTCAGATCGAACAGTGCTTCAACACATGCTGCGATCTTCTCTTCTTCTACAGCTGCCGTTCCATGTGTATCTACATAGATAGAAACCGGTTTTGCTACACCGATCGCATACGCTATTTGCAGTGTTGCTTTTTCACAAGCACCTGCTGCCACAAGATTTTTTGCTACGTATCTTGCAGCATAGGCTGCAGAACGGTCCACTTTGGTAGGATCTTTCCCAGAAAATGCGCCTCCGCCGTGAGGACAGTAACCGCCATAGGTATCTACAATGATCTTTCTACCCGTAAGACCTGCATCCCCTTGAGGCCCACCGATAACAAAACGCCCTGTTGGATTGATATGATAGGTAATATCATCTGACATCAACTCACTTGGTATCACCGCTTTGATCACCTCTTCAAGTACCGCTTTTTGTACCTGTTCCAATGTCACTTCAGGATGATGCTGTGTAGAAACGACGATCGTATCTATCGCAACCGGTTTCCCATCAACATATTTGACTGAAACCTGTGCCTTACCGTCTGGGCGCAAGAATGGTACTGTTCCGTTCTTGCGAACCTCAGCAAGTTTTGCTGTAAGCTTGTGTGCAAGCGAGATAGGCAGTGGCATCAGTTCTTTGGTCTCATTGCAGGCAAACCCGAACATCAGTCCCTGGTCACCAGCACCGATCTCACCAGAGGCTTTATCAACACCCTGGTTGATATCTGGGCTCTGTTCCCCTATACCGTTGAGGACACCCGCTGATCTATAGTCAAAACCATAGCTTGCATCCGTATATCCTATCTCTCTTACAACCTCTCTGGCAATCTCTTGCATCGGTGCATATGTCGTCGTTTTCAGCTCTCCCGCGATCACACAAAAACCATTGCTCAATAACGTCTC
>DATCTA010000143.1:0-12734 GCA_036568165.1 Sulfurovum sp. | reverse complement strand
TTTAAAAATAGAGAAGAACCCTTTAGTGCTAGAAAGACTGTTCAAAACAAAATCAAAAGAAGTCCAGAATGCTTTTGCTATCTTAGAGAACTATCCGTCTGAATATGTATTGTGTCACAATGATCTCAACCCCCGTAATGTACTTTTCACAGAAACGATCCAATTGATAGACTGGGAAGATGCAGCCGTGAATGACAGATATTTTGATCTGGCATCGGTATGTGTTGAATTTGATCTCGATAAAGAGAAAGAAGCCTACTTTTTAAGTTCTTACTTTACTGATGAAAACGAAATATACTATGAAAAGCTTGAAGCGTATAAGATCATCTACACAGCAATATGTAACCAATGGTTTGAGAACTTAGAGGGCAGAAGCTAAACTTAGCAGACCCCTCCACCGCATGGAGATTGCCCTGTAGCAAAAAAGCGGGCTGTTACTGTATCCATTGTTGCAATGTGTGTATGAAGCCAGGCAGGCAGTGTTTCTATGAAATAGATCTTCAGTGCCTTGATGTCTCTTTGCTGCTGCCAATAAGCAAATAGGTTTCGCATCTCCTGCAGTGCTCTGTCATGTTCACCTTTGTGTGCGAGGTAAGGCGGAAAACGCATCTCCCGCATCTTTATCTCTTCATTTTCAAAATGAACAACAGTGTGTTCTATCCACTCTTCATAAAGTTTGTCTATGGCCGCAGCACTCTCTTGGCTGCCATCATAGGAAAGTATATGTTCAAAGATGTTGTTGATAATGTCAACATCTTCTTTGTGAACTTCATTCATGAAGTCCATATCTACTTTTGGAATCTCATCCCATGTAATAAGCATCATTATCCTTTGTATATCTGATCAATAAAGACCATCAAAAATAATATTGGTGATCTTCCAGTCCAAACCGAATCGTTGTAAAATGATCTTTATCTCTTGGTCATGACTGCCTTTTGTATAGACATAAAATCTATCATGAGATACAAACTTTACAGTATACTCTTCCAATGGTTCTTTTGTCTCTTTTTGACCTGGATCTTGTTGAGACAACGGTGATCTGTAGCGATCAGGCTTTTCACCCTCCAGCAAAAGTGCTATAGACGAAGGTGTCAAGTAAGTATCAAGCAATCCTTCTGCTATTTGCGTTGCAAATCCAGCCACCATCATTCCTAAGGGGTTTTTCTCTTCATCAGCTGAAGTTGCTTTGATCATCTCGGTACTGAATTGCTCTTTTAGGTTCTTTTTCAGCAGATCAAATTCGATATAGCTGGAGAGTCTGTCGCTGTCTTTTTCTTTGATAGAAGATCTAACGCCATTGATGGTGATGAATGGTCCGGAAGCAAAATACGCTCCAAGAACGATAACGATCATGCCAAGAGTGAGAATGAGTTTTTTCAAAATGTTTCCTGATGCATTATTCTACTGTTACTGATTTGGCTAGGTTTCTTGGCATATCCACATCATTTCCGAGTCTCACGGAAATTTCCAGTGCTAGAAGCTGAGTGATGACCATCATTTCAAAGACCTCCAGCATCGGATGAGCATCAAAGTGTGTCTGTATAAAGTCATCTGCCAGATCAAATCTCTCTGGAGAGATAGCACATATCGTTGCATCTCTTGCGCTGAGTTCTTCCACGTTTGATTTGATCTTGTCATAGTGCATGGTCTTTGGCATGAGTGCAATGGTAAAGAGTTCACTGTCTGCCAGAGCGATAGGACCATGTTTCATCTCACCTGCAGGGTATCCTTCCGCGTGGAGGTAACTGATCTCTTTGAGTTTCAGAGCACCTTCAAGTGCAAGTGGGAAGAAGATGTCTCTTCCGATGAAGAAGAAACCGTGACCATGCAGATAGCGTTTGGAGAGTCTATGCAGTTTTGCATGCAGTTCATCAGTGACGATCAAGGCTTTAGGGGTGTGCAGGATTGCATCTATTTCTGTTTTAAGTACTTCTTTTGATACAGTGCTCTTTTCCTGACCCACATAGAGTGCCAGCATCCAGAGTACCATTGTCTGAGTGGCAAACGCTTTCGTGCTGGCAACCCCTTTTTCTATGCCTGCTCTTGTCAATATGGCAGCATCACTTTCACGTACGATCGAAGAGTTGTCTACATTACAGACACTTAGGCTCTTCAATCCGGCTCTTTTTGCCATTTTAAGGGCTTCAAGTGTATCTGCGGTCTCACCGCTCTGTGAAATCGTGATGAAGAGGGTATCTTTGGTAAGCAAAGGTTCTTTGTATCTAAATTCTGAAGCGATCTCTACATCACATCTTACTTTTGCGATACGTTCAAAGAGATAGGCAGATGTCAGTGCGGAGTGGTAGCTGGTACCACATGCACAGATCTTGATAGCATTGATCCCTTCAAGGAAGTTTTTATCGAGTTCATCAAAAGCAATGGCATTATCAAGTACACGGCCCATTATCGTTTCACTCATCACACGGCTTTGTTCATAGATCTCTTTCTCCATAAAGAAACGGTACCCGTCTTTTTGAGCAAGTATCTTGTCTGCAGAGAGTGCCTGTGTTGTATAATTTGTAGCTCCATCTTTGTTAAACAGGTGCACTTTTCCGTCTTGGACATATCCATACTCGCCATCTTCAAGATAATAGACCTCTTTTGCTTTGCCAATGACAGGAGTGTCTGAAGAAGCGAAATAAATCTCTTCATCATCAAAACCTATGAGCATAGGAGAACCGTTTTTCGCAAAGAAAATGATGTCAGGTGCAGCTTTGGTAATCAGAAGGGTCGCATAAGCACCGTGCAGTCTTTTTACGGTTTTTTCAAATGCATTGAAAGCTTCATTGGATTCATTATAGTATTTTTCAAAGAGATGTACTATGGTTTCTGTATCTGTTTGACTCAGAAACTTTACACCCTCATCCTGCAGTTCATTTTTGAGTTCCTGATAATTTTCAATGATCCCGTTATGTACGACATAAGAGTAGGCACCTAGGTGCGGATGGGCATTAAGCTCAGTCGGTTTACCATGTGTGGCCCATCTGGTATGGCCTATAGAGACACCAAAACCTTCACTTTCATACCCTTTGGTCTTTTGACGGAGGTTTTCCAATTTGCCTATGGCTTTAAAGTCATGAAGCTTATTGGCTTCGATCACTGCGATACCCGCTGAGTCATATCCCCGGTATTCCAGTTCCTGCAACCCTTCAAGCAGTATATCTTTTTTCTCTTTGCGTCCTATATATCCAACAATTCCACACATATTATTTGGTCCCTGTAAGTTTATCTATTATGGTCTCAACATTATGACAAAAGTTTCCATTCTTCTCGATGAGAAACATATCTCTTACACGATATTTCAATGTATGTACCTTTGCTGTAACGATATCTATACCCATACTGTCAAATATATCAATGACATATGCAAGCAACCCTTTTTGGTCTTCACAATTGAGATACATCACCGCATAGGTTTTTGAATGCTCACAGTCTATATTGATCTCTTTTGGATAGATACGTGGTATGGTCAATGTGCCTCTGTGCCCGGTCTTGAATGCATCGTGTATCATCTCTTCTATGAAAGCTATCTCTTCAGTATTAACCGATTGTGAAAAATCTATCTTAAAATATTTCAGATCATCAAAGAGTTTACATATATCCATGTTGATGACATTCAAATTGGAGAGTTTTCCTAAAAAATAACCTAAGTTGAAATCTTTTTTTCGTATGATCTCAATGCTTAAATGGTTTTCATTGGTAATTATAAATTCATACTCTTTTGTTTCAAATGCTTTTTTAGTGATCCCAAGTATCTCTTTTGTAGTGTAACGCAAAAACAAAAGATTTGAAGGGATCTGCAAGATCTTTTTTTGCTCCGTTCTGCTCAATTTTAAAAACTCGGCATTTCTTTTTAATGTCAACTCTTTTTTTAAACGTTTTTCAGTTTCATCAATAATAGTGGTCTGTTCCAGAACATCCAAAGAGTGTCTGTAGAGTGTCTTCAGAAGCTTTGCATTAAAGGAGTTATAGGTGCCTGGACCCACCCCATTCATATCAGCATACGTTAGGATATAGATCATATCCAAAAGTTTTTTGGTTTTAAAATGAGATGCGAAAGAGAAAATGACGTTTTCATTGTAAATATCTTCACGTTGTGCAATTTTGCTCATGAGTGTATGGTAATGGATCAGTGTTTCACCCAAAGCAATGAGGCTCTCTTCTATTTGCAATTTTTGCGCAAATACTTTAAAAAGGGAAGCACTGACAAAATGATGGTCCCGCTTACGTCCTTTCCCTGCATCATGTAAAAATACAACGAGTTTAAGCATGGCTTTTTCATGTATAGAAAGTTCTTCCCAAAGTTTTTGTATGAAATTCTCTTCAATATGTTCCAAATGGTAGAGACATTTGAGTGAATGTATATCTACAGCATACTGGTGGTAGCCGTCAAATTGAGGAAGATCAACAACTTTTTTGATAGGAGGGATCGTATATCTCAAGAGTTTGGCAAATGAGAGCGTTTTGAAAACAGAGTAGCAGTGTGGTGTATAAAAGAGTGTCCGGATAGTCCTATAAAGTGTTTTATTGAGCCTATCTGGACGTTGAATGCTAATGAGTTGCTGTAAGAATGTCGGATGGGCATAAAATGATTCATCTGCATGTACTCTTAATTGTATGAGAAGATCATTGAAATTCTTTGTATCATTTCTGGGGTAGATATAGTTTATACTTGTATTCTTGGTCTTGTAATCTTTGGTGAGAGTATCAAGCCATATCGTACTATAAAGTCTGATCGTTTTAAGGCTGTCTGTAACTTTTTTGGCAAAACTCATATGTCCGTTTTGAGTGTTTTTGTACCCCAGCAGTGTCGCGATGCTTGGAATGAGATCAAGACGTAATTGATCTTCCTTTTTCTTGGAAACGAGATGAAGCGCAGAACGTACACGAAATAAAAACTCTAAGGCAATTCTAAAAACTTTGTACTCTTGTTCATCTATGATGTGCGAGGGAAGGTTTTTGATGTTATCGACATTGAAATGAATTTTTCCAATCCAGAAAACAAGGTTTGCATCTCGAAAACCTCCAACACCTTCTTTGAGGTTAGGTTCCATGGTTAGAGGATACTTTTTGTGTTTTTCTTCCTGCTCTTCAAGTTTAAGGCGAATGAACTCTTCAACGTTATCGTGACGTATCAGGGAGATCATGTTTTGTGTCTCTGTCCAGATGAAAATGGAACCTTCGATCATGCGTGATTCAATCAGTGCGGTTTTGATGGTGATGTCGGTCTTGGATACTTCCTGCAGTTCATCAATGGTGTGCACTCTATGCCCCAGTTTTAAACCTGTATCCCAAAGTATATAGAGTATTTTTTCGATCAACTCTTTTACATTATAACCGGGAATGTCCTTGTAGACCAGCATAAGATCGATATCAGAATGTACACAAAGCTGCTCTCTCCCGTAAGATCCAAGTGCGACAAGAGCCAGCGGAATAGAGTTTTTCATAGGGAGATAGTCTCCGAACATATTTCGCGCAGCCACTTTGTAGACCAGTTTTAAAATGCTGTCGATCTTTTTGGTATGTTTGACCAGAAAATCTTTTCCTCCAGAAGTGGCAAAGGTCTCTTCAAGGGTGTCAAAATAGCTCTTAATGTCCTGTTTCAGTACTTTTGCGATCTGAAAATCGGCGGCATTGTTATAGAGTAACTCTTCTATTTCGGCTTTAACGGTATCCAAGGTGACTCTCCATAATATTATATTGGTATAATACCCAAAAATAATTATGGATGTATTCAGAATGGATTTGATACAAAAGGTACGTAATAAAGAGAGACTCACCCAGGAAGAGGGTGAAGCACTTTATGATCTTGACCTCTATACGCTTGGTGAACTTGCTGATGAAATTCGTCGAGAGAAGTATGGCAATAAAAGCTATTTCAATATAAACCGTCATATAAACCCGACGAACGTGTGCGCAGATATCTGTAAATTTTGTGCCTATTCTGCAAGTCGAAAAAATCCAAATCAATATACCATGAGTCATGAAGAGATTCTGCAGATCGTAGATAACTCTGTCTCAAAGGGTGCAAAAGAGGTTCACATCGTTTCAGCACACAATCCTAAAGTTGGGGTTGAGTGGTACTTGGGTATATTCAGAAAGATAAAAGAAGCATATCCGAACCTGCATGTGAAAGCGATGACAGCTGCAGAAGTTGACTTCTTGACCAGAGAGTATGGTCACAGCTACGATGAGGTCTTAGATATGATGATCGAAAATGGGGTGGACTCCATGCCTGGCGGTGGTGCTGAGATCTTTGATGAAGGTGTACGTGAGTACCTCTGTAAAGGTAAAGTCACTTCTGATCAGTGGCTGCAGATACATCAAAAATGGCATGAAAGAGGAAAGCAGAGTAATGCTACGATGCTTTTTGGACATGTCGAGACACGTGCACATCGCATAGACCATATGATAAGACTGCGTGACCTTCAGGACAAAACAGGCGGGTTCAATGCCTTTATCCCGTTGGTCTACCAAAGAGACAACAATTTTCTCAAAGTAGAAGAGTTTCCTACAGGCCAGGAGATACTCAAAACCTATGCCATCAGTCGTATCTTATTAGATAACATTCCCCATATCAAAGCATACTGGGTCACTGCATCAGTAAATCTTGCACTGATTGCCCAGGAGTTCGGGTGTGATGATCTTGACGGTACCATAGAAAAAGAGTCTATCCAGTCTGCAGCAGGTGCTGCAAGCAGTCATGGAATGGATTTGAATAATTTTGTAGCTTTGATCAAAAACTCAGGATTCCAACCAATAGAACGTGACAGTCTGTATAATGAACTGAAAGTCTATTAACATGGAAAAAATGTACTACCCTTATGAGCATTTTCTGGCCGATACACACTCTTTGATCCAGAAAATAGACTGGGAATTTGATACGATCATTCCCATTGCCAGGGGAGGGCTTAGTTTAGCGCATCTTCTTGGTGAATACTATAATATCAGGGCTGTATATGCTATCAATACCATTGGTTATGATGACACGTTAAAGCTTGAAAGTGTAAAGGTTTTTAACATTCCTGAGCTTGAAGAAGCCAAAAATGTACTGATTGTCGATGATATAGTGGATAGTGGTGATACGATGGTAGAAGTATTAAGTGTTTTGCGTCACAGATATCCGGCCATTACTTTTAAAGTGGCTTCACTTTTTTATAAGAAAAGTGCTAAAATAGCTCCAAATTGGTATGTGCGTGAAGCAGAGAGCTGGATTGAATTTTTTTGGTCTGTAGATTTAAATAGGAAAAAATAAAATGGTATTAATGATAGATAACTACGACAGTTTTACATACAATGTAGTACAGTACTGTAGAGAACTCGGTGCAGACCTCAAGGTCATTCGTAATGATGAGATGACCATCGATGAGATCAAAGCACTCCATCCTGAAAAGATCATTCTTTCACCCGGTCCTTCGACGCCGGATGATGCAGGGGTGACACTGGATGTGATCAGGGAATTTGCAGATACTACGCCTATTTTCGGTATCTGTCTGGGACACCAGAGTATCGCACAGGCTTTTGGCGGTGATGTGATCAGAGCCAAAAATATGATGCATGGAAAAACATCTCAGATCGTTGTAGATGCACAGACCCCTATTTTTAAAGATCTTCCAAATGAGTTCAGGGCGACACGTTATCACTCCTTAACAGTCAAGAAAGAGACCCTTCCTGATACGATCATCGCTACATCACACAGTAAAGATGATGATGAGATCATGTCACTGCAGATCAAAGACAAACCTATCTATGGCGTGCAGTTTCACCCTGAATCCATCATGAGTGAATATGGACATGAAATGCTCGATAACTTCTTAAAACTTTAAGAGTTTTAGATGAAAAGACAGCATTTAGTTTTAGCATTCTTATTTTATGCTGCAGCTGTCTTTTATCTTGCAATTACCACACCTATCACGGCTCATGAAGCTAAAATACTCTATACCTCTGATGATATTGTAGGAACATTGGTAAAGTGGGGCGACAGCCTCGGAATCGGTGTTGTAGGTCTAAGAATCTTTTCACTTTTTTTTGGCTTTCTCTCTATCGGTCTCTTTTATGCATTGAGCAGACGGCATTTCAGTAAAGATACAAATGTCTACCTTTCAACACTGATTTTCATGTTCCTCCCTGGGATCCTCACTGCAACGACCATGGCAAATACTGCTATTATTGTATTACCGATCGTGCTACTTTTTGTTTTGCTCCATGAAAAAGGTTATGAGCTTTTACTTCTCCCATTGATGTTGGTACTTTTTTTTGTGCATGATGCCTCCATCATTTTCTTTGCCGCTGTTCTCTTCTATGCTGTAACCTACAAAGAGAAGATCTTGGCGATCTCTTCTTTTGCATTTCTGTTGGCATTTGTTTATTTGTCCAGAGGTATAGAGATAGGTGGAGCACCTTCGGGCCATTTCGTGGAGATATTTGGACTTTATGCCACTGTTTTTTCGCCACTGCTGTTCATCTATTTTTTCTACGCGATGTATCGTATTTTACTCAGAGAGAAAAAAAACCTTATTTGGTATATCTCATTTACCGCACTTGCATTCTCCCTACTGCTCTCCATCAGACAGCAGGTAAAGCTCACTGATTTTGCACCCTATGTGATGATAGCAGTAGTATTGATGCTGAAAGTATTTAACAACACCATTGGTGTACGTTTACCTGAATACCAAAAAAAATATAAACAAGGTTTTATCGTAGTGATCTCATTTTTAGCTTTGACCGTTTTTCTTATCGTCGGCCATAAACTCCTGTATTTGGTACTAGATGACCCTAGAAAACACTTTGTACACCGCATATATAAACCATACCTTCTTGCAGAAGAATTAAAATCCCAGGGTATTGAGTGTTACGATGGGGCACATGGAAGAGAACGTTATCAGTTAAGATATTATAATATTTTACCTTGTCCTGAATAGCCTTGAAAAATCTCCAAAAACTGTTTCTAAAATACACAATATTTACTTTATACTTATAGTTTGTTTTACTTATACTAAAGTTAAATCTTTCTAATGTTACACTATCCGGAACTTAATTAAAGGAGAACTCAATGGCTCAAAAGGCGATTAGAGAATATGACGCAAAGTCGATTTTGGCTAAGCATTGGGATAAGTACTTTCCAAACTTTACTTATGCTTACGAAACAGTAATGGTTCAAAATGGATCAGAGTTAAAAGAAGCTGCTAAAACGAAAGCATGGCTTAACGAAAAGAAATTGGTTGCAAAACCGGATATGCTTTTTGGTAAAAGAGGTAAGAACGGACTTGTTCTTTTCAAAGATGCTAAACCAGGTGATGTAACACTTGAAAAAGCTGCAAGCTGGATCGATGAGAAGGCTGCTGGTAAACAAGAAGTATACTTCGCATTTGACGGTGATACTCCTGCAGGAAATCCATCTGTGGATTACCTTACACATTTCGTAGTAGAGCCATTCACTCCGCATGAGCAAGCTGAAGAGTACTACATCTCTGCAACAGTTGTAGGTGATGATGATGTACTTTACATGTCTGCTGAAGGTGGTATGGAAGTTGAAGAAGGTTGGGAAGAGAAAGTAACTGAAGTATCTTTCAAGATTACTGAGACAGAAGAAGAGATCGCTGAGAAGATCAGAGCGAACGTTCCTGCTGACGTAGCTGAAAAAGATAAAGCGGCATTCGCTGAATTTGCTATCGGGTTCTTCAAAGCATATAGAGAGCTTAACTTCGCATACCTTGAGATCAACCCGTTCGTAATGCAAGGGAACAAGATCGAGCTACTTGACATGGTTGCAAAACTTGATGATACAGCTGGATTCATGATGACTGAAGCTTGGGGTGATGTTGAGTACCCAACTGCATTCGGTATGGAAGAGAAATCTCCTGAAGTACTTGCAGTAGAAGAGGCAGATGCAAAAACAGGTGCATCTCTTAAACTTACACTTCTTAAGCCTGAAGCACGTATCTGGACAATGGTTGCAGGTGGTGGTGCGTCAGTTGTATATGCAGATACGATCGCAGACCTTGCAGGTATCGATGATCTTGCAAACTACGGTGAATACTCTGGTGGTCCAACTACAGGTGAAACGAAGTTCTATGCTGAGACACTCCTTGATCTTATGACTAGACAAAAAGATGCACAAGGTAGAGATAAGATCCTTATCATCGGTGGTGCGATCGCGAACTTTACAGATGTTGCAAAAACATTTACAGGTATCATCCAGGCATTCGAAGAGTATGCTGACAAGATGAAAGATGTTGGTATGAAGATCTACGTTAGACGTGGTGGGCCAAACTACGAAAAAGGTCTTAAAGATATCAAAGAAGCTGCAGACAGACTTGGTCTATGGATCGATGTATACGGACCAGAAACACACGTAACTGACATCGTAAGAATGGCAGTTGAGGCATAAGGAGAGAAGATGGCACAATTATATACAAGAGACACACAAGCAATTTTTTGGAATAACAACGCAAGTGCAATTCAAAGAATGCTTGACTATGATTATACGATCAAGAGAGACAAACCTTCAGTAGCAGGTATCGTTGCACCAACAGGTGATGCGAAATTCCAAAAGTTCTTCTGGGGTGCTGATGAGATCATGGTTCCACTTTATAAGACTACTGCTGAAGCTAAAGCTGCTCAGCCGCAGGCAGATGTACTTCTTAACTTTGCTTCTTTCAGAACAGCATACGATGTAACAATGGAAGCACTTGAGATCGGTGGTTTCAAATCGATCATGATCACTGCAGAAGGGATTCCTGAAAGACTTGCTAGAAAGATGAACCAAGCTGCTAGAGATGCAGGTGTTATCGTTATCGGTCCTGCAACAGTTGGTGGTATCAGCCCGGGTGCATTTAAGATCGCAAACGTAGGTGGTACGATCGAGAACATCGTAAACTCTAAGCTTCATAGAGCAGGTTCATGTGGTCTTGTAACAAGATCAGGTGGTCTATTCAACGAGCTTTCAAACATCATTGCTATCAATGCTGACGGTATTGCAGAAGGTGTTGCAATCGGTGGTGACAGATTCGTTGGTTCTGTATTTATCGATAACCTTCTTAGAATGGAAGAAAACCCGGATGTTAAGTATATGATCCTTCTTGGTGAAGTTGGTGGTATCGAAGAGTACAAAGTGATCGATGCTGTAAAATCAGGTAAGATCACTAAACCGATCATCGCATGGTGTATCGGTACTATCGCTAAGTACTATGACAGCGGTGTTCAATTCGGTCACGCTGGTGCATCAGCGAACGCTGAAAGAGAGACTGCTGAAGCGAAGAACAAAGCAATGGCAGAAGCTGGTATCCACGTACCTGCAACATTCAACGACCTTCCAGCGAAGATCAAAGAAGTATTTGAATCTCTTAACATTGCTCCAGTTCCAGAACCAGAGATCAACATCGTACCAAAAGTAAGAAGAAGCAAGCAGTTTATCTGTACTATCTCTGATGACAGAGGTGAAGAGGCAACATATGCTGGATTCCCTATCTCTTCAGTAGCGCTTCCAAGCACTGGAAAAGGTATCGGTGATGTTATTTCACTTCTATGGTTCAAGAAACAGTATCCAAAATGGGCTACTGACTTTATCGAGACAGTACTTAAGACTGTTGCAGACCACGGTCCGGCAGTATCTGGTGCGCACAACGCTAAGGTAACTGCAAGAGCTGGTAAATCAGTGGTTGAGTCACTAGTAACAGGTCTTCTTACTATCGGTCCAAGATTCGGTGGTGCGATCGACGGTGCTGCACAGTACTTCAAGCATGCAGATGACAACGGTATGTCTCCAAAAGAGTTCTTGAACTATATGAAAGGTGAGGGTGTGCCAATTCCAGGAATCGGACACAGAATTAAGTCATTGAAGAACCCTGACCTAAGAGTAAAAGGTCTTATGGACTATGCAGCGGAGAATTTCCCGAAAACACCACTTCTTGACTATGCAAGAACAGTAGAAGCACTTACAACTTCTAAGAAAGAGAACCTCATTCTTAACGTTGACGGTACTATCGGTATCTTGATGGTAGATATGTGGAGAGCACTTGGGTACTCTGAGACAGAGATCGATGAATTTATCGCTTCTGGTACATTGAACGCATTCTTCATCGTTGGTAGATCTATCGGATTTATCGGTCACGTACTTGATGAGAAGAGACTTGCAATGCCAATGTACAGACATCCAATGGATGATATCCTTTATGATGTACAAATGGCAGAAAAGATCTAAGCTATTTTATTTTAGGCACAACTTTTTAGTTGTGCCAATTTTCACTATTTATTTTTACTCAATATTTTCCCTATAGTACTTATGAGCATGAGTTTACAAGTTAAAATATAGATACAAACTATTTATTTTTCACACAGACCCAGCACGTTTTTAACTTTTATTTTATCTTTAGATAAGAAAATTTCATCCTATTTCTCAACATCAAAAACAGATACATAAGTAGAACAAAATTACCTAAATAATGCAATAAAAATTAAAGTAGGAATTTAAACTACATGCTCTATTTTAAGCTAAATTTTCATATATAATGTAAGCAATAAAAAAAAATAAAAGAATTTTCACATATTTGTAAAAAACCCTTGACAAGGGGAGAGAATTTGTCTATAATTCCCGTCCACAAACACAGAGACCTTAACCGAGTTGGTTGAGAGAGTGAGAGTGAGTGATCTTTGACAACCAAATATAAGTAAACAAATCAACGTCTATTTGAGTTTTAATTTTACCAATTTTTAGAAAATTGGGCAAAAAGATT
>DATCTA010000142.1:0-3223 GCA_036568165.1 Sulfurovum sp. | reverse complement strand
AGACCCTCTTCATCAAAGATAGCATTCTCCTCTTCAAGGTTGAACAGTGCACGTGAAGAGATCGCGATCACAAGTTTGTCTTTAAGATCATAAGCCATAGGTTTCCTTTAACTGTTTGTTGTATTGTATTCAATTTTACTTTATGACATTAAGTGACACAGATTTTCAAATAAATCTGTGTTAAAATCGATTTTAAAAATAACACTAAACAAGGTTGTCGGATGGAAACACTTTTTGTATACGGTACACTTATGCCAAACTGTCCAAATGGCCATGTATTGGAAAAGATCGTGGGAAAGTTCGTTCCTGCTACAGTTACCGGTGAGCTTATCGGTGCAGGATGGTCGGCATCTATGGGGTACCCTGGTATTAAGTTGGGCAAAGGGACAGATACGGTTCACGGTTACCTTTTCTACTCTGATAACCTTGAAGCAAACTGGGAATATCTTGATGCATTTGAAGGTGAAGAATTCGTACGCACAGAGGTGACAGTCGAACGCTATGATGAGATCGAGGTTGATACCTATATCTATACACTCAAAGAGAGTGCAGAACATATCAGTGAAGATTAGAAATTTGGTTATAATAATTTTATCATACTAAAAAGGAAGAAAAATGAGTTTTGGTAATATTGTTTTATTGATCATTGTTGCGGTAGTTGGCTATCTTATCGTTATCTATAACAAGTTTGTTTCATTGCGTGCAGGTATAGATGCATCATGGTCAGACATAGACGTACAGTTGAAACGCCGGTATGATCTTATCCCTGCATTGGTAGATACGGTCAGAGGGTATAAAGAGTATGAGGCTGAGACACTTGAAAAGGTGATACAGGCACGTCAACAGGGATTAAGTGCCGGAAGTGTGGAAGAAAAGGCAGCTGCAGCCAATATGCTTACCGGTGCACTGGGTAAACTGTTTGCACTGGCCGAAGCATATCCTGACCTTAAAGCCAATACCAATTTTCTTGACCTTCAAAACCAACTCTCTACACTGGAAGATGCGATACAGAATGCAAGACGTTATTACAATGCCATCGTAAGAGATTATAATGCCAAGACAGAATCTTTTCCGGATCTGTTTATAGCACAAAAATATAATTTCACTCCTCGTGACTATTTTGAATTGGAAGAGAGTGAAGCAGAAGATGTTAAAAAGATGCCTAAAATAGAATTTTAAACTATGGTAAGATTCATTGTAATCACCCTCCTGTATCTAGGTTTAGTGTCCTTTTTATATGCCGAAAAGATATCGAGCTATAAAATAGATGTGACAGTAGAACAGAGCGGTGAACTCTCTATAGTCGAGAATATAGAGTATGATTTTGAGTATCAGAGCAAACATGGCATATATAGAGATATTCCTTTTAGTGTAAAAAAAGAAAATATCATTAAAGATTTGGGTCTGTATGACTTTTCAGTGCAGCTTGATGATGGTATCGTAGAGTGGCAACAGTCGACATACAAATCTGATAAAGCGGGTGATGTATTACGCTTGAAGATCGGTTCTGCGGATACATACGTTACAGGGAAACACTACTACAAAATTGCATACCGAGTCAAAAAAGGTGTGCTGCCCTCTTGGCAAAATGAAGAAAATGATGCGATCCGATGGAACATCATAGGCACAGGATGGAATGTTCCTATAAACAATGCAGAAGCCAGTTTCTTTTTACCCTCTTCTCTAAGTCAGCATGATATAGTACTTTCTACTTTTACAGGTGCCTATGGCAGTAAGAGTTCCAATGCAACTACAAAGTGGATAGACCGTAGTCATTTACAGGTGAAAGTGGCAAGACTTAATGCCTATGAAGGTGCCACTATCGAAATGGCATACCCTGCCAATATACTCGATCAAAACGGCCTTGAAAATATGAAACCATCACTGCTGGATTGGTTTTTAGGTAATTTCCATTGGGGTGCGCTGATAGGATTTTTACTATATTTCCGTGAAGTCTACAAAAAACACATTGGGTTTGTAGATACACGTTCTGTTGCGGTGCAATATGAAGCACCTAAAGGTTTAAGTGTACTTCAGTCAGGATTGGTTCTGGATAAATTTACGGATCAGGAAGATTTTGCGGCAGCTGTTCTGGAACTCGCAGAGTTGGGCCACTTGGAGTTGGACCAAAAAGAGAAAAATGTTGATCCTCTTTTGATACGCAAGAAAAGAAGTACGGATAATCTAACGATGGACCAAAGATATCTCCTTGAACAAGTTTTGTTCAAGGGCAAAGATACTTTTATCATGTCACGTGGTTCAGAATCTAAAGCTTTGGCATTGCAAGAAGGATTTAAGTATATCAATGATCATCTATATAATTGGTCGGTCTCAGATGGATATATGGCTGAAAATCCACAACGTGTCCGTAAAAACTTTTTAACTAAAAGCATTCTCTTTTTACTGCCTGTAGTAGCTCTTATACTCTATACTATGTACCTGAAGCTTGGGGAAGAAACGATCTTTCTCCTTCTCTTTCCATTGATCTTCGGTGCAGTCGGTCTTAACATTATGCTGCAAAACAAAAAGATCTTTACCAAAATAACAGGATTTCTCTTTGGATTTGTCGGTATGGTACCGCTATTTGAAATGCAAAAGAATCTGGATCTTGAGGATCTGCTGGCTGGTCCGATAGGTGTAGTCATTGTTTTGGTAGGTGCATTGCTTTTTACCTATAAGAAGATAGGGAGATTCACCCAGAAAGGTGCATACGCATCTAAACATCTTTTGGGCTTAAAAGAGTTTATAAAACGCGTGAAAGAAGATGAGATAAAAAGACGTTTGGAAATGGATCCGCTTTATCTTGAGAAGATGCTTCCTTATGCAGTACTATTTAATGAAACAGAGCATTGGCTCTCCTTTTATCATCTTTTGAATGTAAAAAATCCTGCCTGGTATCATGGAGACATTTCAAACATTGGCAAATTTTCTTCATCTGTCAATTCTGCTGCAACCCCGCCTTCTAAAAGTTCAAGTGCCGGCGGTGGATTCTCCGGTGGAGGCGGTTTCTCCGGTGGTGGAGGCGGAGGCGGTGGAGGCGGATCCTGGTAGCCTCTTGCACTATTTGATATAAAATATGTCAATTTGAAATATTTTCCTTCATTAATTGTTCTCTATCCTATAATACGCTTATGTTTAATAAAAAGCAAGAAAGATTTTATATCAGTGAACTGTTGGAGAACCCGGCAGTGCCCTATCCATCCTATTATGTACTGAGTATCTC
>DATCTA010000141.1:0-2924 GCA_036568165.1 Sulfurovum sp. | reverse complement strand
GTTTTTACGATGCCAAAAATATTGTAAAGGCACATATAGCTGCCTATCTGTTTTTTATTGTCGTCTATTTGCTCTTTGAAGAATCTTTTGCACCTTTTCCTAGGAGTGTGATTGTAATAGACTTCTTTTTATCCCTTATATTTGTAGGTGCAATAAGAGTAGTGAAGCGGTTGATGAATGAGGGAAGAGGGAAACATAGGTTAAAGCCGACACTTGTTATAGGGGCTAACAGTAAGACAAATACAATTATTCAGAGTGCGCTTAAAGAAGAGATTGACTATTATCCTGTGGCTATCATTGATATTATGAAGAATGAGAGTATGAGAGATGCCTATATCAATAATGTAAAAGTTTTTGATATAGAAGCTTTGGATGAGATTATAGAGAAAAAGAATATCTTGGCAGCTATAATCACTGAGAAATTCTCTTCAGAGGAATTAAAGAGACTCGCTGAGCAGCTTAACAGGGGTGGTATCAGTGAAATAAAACAGGTAAAGATATTAGGCTCGGAGCATGATAAGCTTGAAGACCTTTCTATCGAGGATCTGCTTGCAAGACACCCTAAAGACCTTGATTTACCGCTGATCGAGAGTTTTATAAAAGACAAATCGGTACTTATAACCGGCGCAGGAGGAAGTATAGGCTCCGAGATCGCCAGACAGTGTCAGAAATTCAGTGCTTCATCGCTTACTTTGGTAGACAACAGTGAATATAATCTTTATCAGATAGGTGAACAGATAGAAAATGCAGCACTCAAGCTGATTAGTGTTACGGATAAAGAGAGGTTAGAGGATCTCTTTAGAGAAGTACTTCCCCAGATCGTCATACACGCTGCAGCGTATAAGCATGTGCCTATCTGTGAAGCCAATCAGGATGTGGCCGTACTGAATAATGTCTTGGGGACAAAGAATGTTATTGATGTGAGTATAGAGAACAAAGTAGAGAAAGTAGTAGTCATCTCTACAGATAAAGCGGTACGCCCAACGAATGTGATGGGCGCGACCAAGAGAGTGACAGAGCTCTATGCGAACAATGTAGATACCAAAGAGACAGAGATCGTTGCAGTACGTTTTGGTAATGTACTGGGCTCAAGCGGTTCTGTAATTCCCAAGTTCAAGAAGCAGATAGAAAATGGTGGTCCTGTGACTGTTACGCATCCAGAAATCACGCGTTATTTCATGCTTATACCGGAAGCTTGTCAGCTTGTGCTTCAGGCAGCAGCTATAGCAAAGGGAGGAGAACTTTTCATCCTGGATATGGGAGAACCAATTAAAATCGCAGATCTAGCCGAGCAGATGATAAGGTTATATGGAAAAGAGGGAGAAGTGGAAATTGTATTTACAGGGTTACGTCCTGGTGAAAAACTCTATGAAGAGTTATTGATAGATGAGAGTGAAAAGAAAACACAATACAGCTCCATATTTATTGCACAGCCCACACCTTATGAGATTAAAAGGCTTAATGAAGATATAGACAATCTGCTTCATGAAAATGACAAATTGTCCCTGCTTAAAAAGATTGTGCCAGAATTTACACATATGCCCAATGAAAATTAATTATCTAAAGGACGTATATTTTAAAAAAAGCAATAGTAGGAACTATCTTGTTGGCGGCAGCATCACTGTTTGGGATGAGCTTTGAAGAGTCGACTGAAATTTAAAAAGTACAATATGGAGAGTAGGGAGACTCTTCAAACACTGCAATATTATCCGATTTAACCACATTTTCGCTACAATTCCCTAATTTATTTTTAGACATCATTTAAGGCATTATTATGACAGTTACACGTTTTGCACCTTCTCCTACAGGGTATCTTCACATTGGGGGGCTCAGAACAGCACTTTTCTCCTGGCTTACGGCAAAGCATAACAATGGGGAGTTCCTGTTGCGTATCGAAGATACAGATATGGCACGAAATTCTGAAGAAGCAACAAAAGCGATACTCAAAGCATTTGAATGGGTGGGAATGAGCCATGATGGGGAAGTGGTGTATCAGTCCAGGAGATTTGATATCTATAAAAAGTATATAGACCGTCTTCTTGAGGAAGGTAAGGCTTATAAGTGTTATATGAGCAAAGAGGAGCTTGATGCGCTGCGTGAAGCACAGATGGCCAGAAAAGAACGCCCGAGATATGATGGCCGTTACCGTGATTTTTCAGGGACACCGCCTGAGGGTGTGGACCCGGTTATCCGTATCAAGGCACCACAGGAAGGTGTCATCAGTTTCACCGATGGCGTTAAAGGCGAGATGAATATTGCAGCTTCTGAAGTCGATGATTTTGTGATCGCAAGGGCAGACGGTTCACCCACATATAATTTTGTGGTTGCAATAGATGATGCACTGATGGGACTTACTGATGTGATCCGAGGGGATGACCATCTCTATAATACCCCTAAGCAGATCGTTGTCTACAAAGCACTTGGATTCCCTATCCCTAATTTCAACCATGTTGCGATGATCAATAACGAACAGGGCAAAAAACTCTCTAAAAGAGATGGTGCTACTGATGTCATGGCGTATAAAGAGATGGGGTATCTTCCTGAAGCGCTTTTGAATTTCCTGGTACGCCTCGGCTGGAGTTATGGAGATCAGGAGATCTTTAGTATCGAAGAGATGATAGCGTTGTTTGACCCTAAGAACATTAGTAAAAGTTCGTCTAATTACAACCTTGATAAGCTGCTTTGGCTTAATGCGCATTATATTAAAAATACACCAAACAATGAGCTTGCGATACTGCTTAAGGATTTTGGTGTCAATATCCACGGGCATGATAAGCTAGAATTGCTTCTTGATGCAACCAAAGAGAGAGGGAAAACCCTGGTCGAACTGGCAGGACAGATCAATCTTATCCTGACTGCACCAAGCGAGTATGATGAAAAATCTGCTCAAAAAGCCTTTAAAGGTGATGCCAAAGAGATATTGG
>DATCTA010000140.1:0-7618 GCA_036568165.1 Sulfurovum sp. | reverse complement strand
TAGGAAAATGCACTAGGCATATAGTCATCCCTCTCACAGGTCGCATATCCGAACATCATTCCCTGATCTCCAGCACCGATCTCATTGTCTTCTTTCACGACTCCCATCGTGATATCAGGTGATTGTGTACTCACATAAGTATGTATCTGGGCCTCATCAGGGAAAAAGGTTTCACCTCTCTCAAATCCGATCTCAGGATATCCGATCTGCTTGAATGCTTTTTGGACGATATCTTGATAAAATGCATCATCCAGTGTGACACTGGTTTTAACTTCACCGCCGATGATGACATGCTTTCCGCTGATGAACACTTCAGTTGCCACTTTTGCATCAGGATCAAGTTGAAGCAGTCTGTCCACGATTGAATCAGCAATGATATCTGCACATTTGTCCGGATGCCCTGCAGAAACCGCTTCAGAAGTAAAAAGATACATGATATTCTCCTCTGTTTATTACCCAATATCTTAACAGAACTATCCTTTAGTTCAATATTCAATCATTTCATTTAGTATACTTGACAAGGACAGACTCAACTTGATATAATCTTTCTGTAAATAAATCTAATAGATAAAAAGGAGCTTGTCATGCTAATTACGAAATTTGATCCAATGAGAGAGTTCAGAAATTTGGAAGACAGAATGATGAATTCTTTAAAACTTTCAGCGGATGTGGATGTAACAAATGTTACCGGTTTTACACCATCGGTCAATACAAGAGAAGGCGAATATGCCTATCATGTCGAAGTGGATCTTCCTGGTGTTAAAAAAGAGGACATCAATGTTGATCTCAAAGATGATGTACTAACGATCTCCGGTGAGAGAAAAACAAAATCAGAGATCAGTGAGAAGGATTACTATAAAAAAGAGTGTTCTTACGGTAAATTCCAAAGAAGCTTTACACTCCCGGAAGATACTGATGTAGAAAATATCGAAGCGAACTCTGAAGACGGTGTATTGGAAGTGGTCATTCCAAAACTCAAAAAAGTAGAAAAAGAGAGTAAGAAAATAGAGGTCAAATAACATCATTGAAGAGAGTGTTTCAACTCTCTTCGACCGCTCTTTTAAAGAGTGCTTCAGACTCTATATTATGAAATATGAATATTGCTTTCATATCCTGTCTCCCACTTAAATATTCATTCACACTCTTATAAGCTATCTTCGCTGCTGCTTCTTTTGGGTAACCGTATATACCTGTAGAAATCGCAGGGAAAGCTATATCCTTACAACCCAGTTCATCAGCACGCTTTAACGCATTTGTATAGCATGATGCCAAAAGAGAGGCACACTGATCTTTACATTGATGATATATAGGTCCTACAGTATGGATCACATACTGTGCCGGCAGATTTCCAGCTTGTGTTGCCACTGCTTCACCTGTAGGCAAACCATCGGGGTATTGTGTTTTTCTTATTTTCTCACATGCTTCAAGTATTGCAGGTCCCCCTGCTCTATGAATGGCACCATCCACACCGCCGCCTCCCATAAGTGAACTGTTCGCAGCATTGACAATGGCACAGACTTTCTCTTTGGTTATATCACCTGTTTTTATAAATATGTTACGCATCATTTTGCCCTCAAAATATTTATTCTATAATAACATAAAACGAAAGGTACTTGATCATGGCTGAGGTCGGTAAAACTATTATTTTCATCGGTATTTTTATCATTATCATTGGTGTGATACTGCTCTTCAGTGATAGGCTTCCTTTTAATCTTGGCAGACTTCCAGGGGATATAGCTATCAAAAAAGAGAATTTCTCTTTTTATTTTCCCATCACCACTTCGATCCTTATCAGTATTGTACTTTCCCTCCTGTTCTATCTATTTGGAAAATTCTTCAGATAAGTGCTTTTAATATAATGTTATAATACTTTGAATGAGGGAGGACATATGCCAAAGTCACACAAGATAATTTATGCACTCTATATAGTCGTTTGGATCATCATGGCGATCGATCCCAAATATCGTGCAGACTGGCTGTTGGAAAATGTTCTGATATTCATCTTTTTCCCCTTTATCATCTGGATGGATAAAAAACATCAATTTACACTTTTAACTATGTCCTTTCTTCTTATCTTTGCCTCTCTACACTCTTTAGGTTCACACTATACCTATGCTGAAATGGAGCATTTCAATGTGATCAGCCAGTTTTTTGGTTTTAAGAGAAATCACTATGACCGCGTGGTACATTTCCTCTTCGGCCTGCTTCTTTTTAGAGTGTTATTCGAAATGATCATTCCAACGTTCAACAGTGCCAAAGCTGCACTCTTCTTTACTGTGACGCTGATACTTTCCATCTCTACACTATATGAACTTTTAGAGTGGCTTGCTGTCATTGTAGTAAATCCTGAACTGGGAATGGCTTTTCTCGGGATCCAGGGAGATATATGGGATGCGCACAAAGATACGGCATTAGCTGCGCTGGGTGCTTTTATAAATGTACTCTTTTATAGAAGTTATCAGAAACTATATGACTTAAAAAAAGACTAGTACAGTTTTCCAGCCTCTTTATTTTTACAATCCTAGACTCTTTGTTTTGTATTTTAGGACCCTTCCGTCATCATCTGCCAGATAAACAAATCCGTTGTTGTCAAATGCGATGCCTTCCCAGGCACCCTCTCCCAATTTGACCTTAAGAACCTTTTTGCTCTTTTCAAGATCGTATTTGACCAAAAGATCTTTCCTGTCACTCACCATATAGAGGTATCCCTCATGATAGCTCAGCCCTGAAGTATCTGGGATACCATGCTCGATCACATCTGTGATACTAAATGGGTTTGTAGTAAGATCAACCACTGCAATGAAAGCGTTCTTTTTTTTCTTTGACTGCTTGGAAAGATAGAGTATATTACCGTTTTTTGCGATACCTTCTACGCCTGCCTTTTTATTGAACAGTGTGATATGTTTCCCATTGAAGTCAGTATACAAATTGACGTATCTATCCTGTCCTCTCTTTCTTTCTACAATGAGTATGCCTTTGTTCTCAACAGCGAAGATCATTTGCGAATCTTCGCAAACCACACCCTCAAGATCATAATTTCCCAGTTTTATTGTCTCAAGTATCTTCCCTTCAGTACTTATCTCATAGTATGCCCCTTCATCATTGGCTACGATAAGTGTATCACTGTCACTGCAGTGGGCTATACCGGAGGCTTCAGGAATCTCAGCAATGATCTTTCCGGCTGACTTGGCATGGACCTGAACAAAAAACAAAGCAATTAATATTAATAAATATTTCACTTGCGTCTTCCGTATTCCATACCCAGTTTCAACAGCTCATCTTTGATCTGATACTTTTGGAAAGCGACCTCTTCAATCTTTTTATGATTGAATCCGCCGTTGTTATAGCAGACGACCGAACATGGCTCATCTACAAGCAGCCCATCTATGGCATGCGTCACAAAATGAAAAGCCATAAGACGGTCATGAACCGTAGGGTTTCCTCCGCGCTGTATATGCCCGAGGACCATAAGGCGTGATTCTATACCAACTTCTTTTTCAAACCATTCAACGACCTCTTCTGAACGCTTCAACGCTTCAGAGACCACAGCGATAAAATACTCTCTACCCTCTTTGATCTCCTTTTTAAATCTCTCTTTATATGTATTGAGATCATAAGGGATCTCAGGTATCAGACACATCTCCGCACCGGAGGTAAGCGCAGAGACAAGTGACAGATATCCGCACTCTCTACCCATTGCCTCTATGACGAAAGCCCTGCTGAACGAGGAAGCTGTATCACGTATGGCGTCTATGGCATATTTGATGACATTCAGTGCCGTATCTACCCCTAAAGAGTACTCTGTCCCGGCGATATCATTGTCTATGGTTGCCGGAATTCCGGCAAAACGCAATCCTTCGCTCTCTTCACTAAGTACTTGTACCCCTTTGAAGGAACCGTCGCCGCCTAAGACGATCAAAGCATCAATACCATGCGATCTAAGATTTTCAACTGCCTGCTGACGATACTCTTTTTGCATAAAACGCTTTGAGCGTGAAGAGTGGATCTTGGTACCCCCTCTTGAGATGATACCGGCAACATCATGGTATCCTGCCTGAACGATCTTGTTGTCGATCAAACCTTCAAAACCGCTGTCAACAAAGAACGGCGTAAGACCTTTTGCAAAACTGTACTCAACAAAACGTTTTAATGCAGCATTCATCCCAGAAACATCTCCACCCGAACAGAGTATGGCTATATTCTTCATGGTCTACCTTTTTATCAGATTAAAAAATTATAACATTAAAATCTATTCAAAGGAATTCACTCAAAATCTCTGTATAATATTCCAAGAGGTATGCCATGTACAAAAAATTTAAAGATGACCCTGAAGCACTGGAAAAACTCAAAGAGATCATTAGGGGTTCCTCACATGTATTTGCAGAGGATGACATAGATTTCATCTATTCGGACGAAGCAAGAGCGATACGGCTTCAGTATGACTATATCAAAGCCGAATCGAAGATGCAGAAGCAAGGTGTTCACCATACGATCGTTGTGTTTGGAAGTGCGCGAATCGTTGAGTTTGATGTTGCGATGAAAAGGCTCAAGAAGATAGAAAGAGAGCTGAAAGAATCCCCGCATTCCGAATCCCTCCTCACTGCACTGAAAAAAGCGGAAAGCATGGTCCGAAAAAGTGTCTATTATGATGAGGCCCGTGAATTTGGCCAACTGGTAGGCAAAAGCGGTAAAAGTCCTAAGGACTGCCATGTTGCACTGATGACAGGAGGCGGACCGGGTATCATGGAAGCTGCAAACCGCGGTGCCATGGATGTGGGTGCCATATCGATCGGTCTTAACATAGAACTGCCGCATGAACAGGCTCCCAACCCCTATATCAGTCCGGATTTCTCATTTCAGTTTCGTTACTTTGCCATGCGTAAACTGCATTTTATGCAAAGGGCCAGAGCCCTGGTCGTCTTTCCGGGTGGATTTGGTACGATGGATGAACTCTTTGAGATATTGACCCTGATCCAGACAGGCAAAAGCCCTTGTATTCCGATCATACTGTTTGGAAAAGAGTATTGGGACCGTGTCATCGATTTTGATTTTTTACTAGAAGAGGATGTCATAGAGTCTGAAGACCTTCGCATGATACACTATGTAGACACTGCAAAAGATGCATGGAAGATCATTTTAAAATGGCACAAGGAGCATAATTCGCCTCTCTTTTAGCCTCTGCCATAAAAGAAAAAGCACCATTACGCTATAATCGCGGCAATATTACTTTATGACGGACTGAAAATGAGCGAAACTACCAAAAAAGGCTACGATCCTAAAGCCACAGAAGACAATTACTATAAAATATGGGAAGAACGCGGATATTTTGAAATAGACGGGAACAAAGATATCCAGGAAGATGGCAAGAACTTTGCGATCATGATGCCTCCTCCGAATGTCACGGGAAGTCTGCACATTGGGCATGCACTGACATTTACACTGCAGGATATCATCACACGTTACAAAAGAATGGACGGGTTCAAGACTCTCTGGCAGCCAGGAACGGACCATGCGGGTATAGCAACACAAAACGTGGTAGAAAAACAGCTTTTGGCTGAAGGTACGACCAAAGAGGAGCTTGGTAGAGAAGCATTCCTTGAAAGAGTATGGAAATGGAAAGAGTACTCAGGTGGAACGATCGTACACCAGATGAGAAAGCTTGGTGTATCTCCTGCCTGGTCCAGAGAACGTTTTACGATGGATGAAGGGCTTAAAGAAGCAGTAAAAGAAGCATTTGTGCATCTCTACAATGAAGGAATGATCGTTCAGAACAACTATATGGTCAACTGGTGTACTCATGACGGTGCACTCTCGGATATCGAAGTGGAACATGATGAAGTAAACGGCAAGTTCTATCATATGAACTACCATTTTGCTGACGGTAGCGGACATGTAACTGTAGCAACGACCAGACCAGAGACCTACTTTGGCGATACAGCGATCATGGTACATCCTGAAGATGAACGTTACAAAGATATCATCGGTAAAGAAGTGTTACTCCCGCTTACAGACAGAAAGATCAAGATCATTGCCGACGCGCATGTTGATATGGAGTTTGGAACAGGTATCGTAAAGGTAACACCTGCGCATGACCAGAACGACTACGAAGTAGGAAAGCGTCATGATCTTGAGTTCATCACGGTATTTGATGAGAAAGGTATACTCAATGACTACTGTGGCGAGTTTGCAGGGTTGGAGAGACTGGAAGCGAGAAAGCCGATCGTTGAGAAACTTGATGCAGAAGGTTACATCGTAAAGATCGAAGACCACCAGCACCAGGTAGGACACTGTTACAGATGTAAGAACATCGTTGAACCTTACATCTCCAAACAGTGGTTCGTAAGAAGTGAAGTAGCTAAGAAATCGATCGAAAAAACTTATGCAGGTGAAGCACAGTTCCACCCTCCTCACTGGCTCAACTCATACAGAGCATGGATGGATGAACTGAGAGACTGGTGTATCTCGAGACAGCTCTGGTGGGGACATAGAATTCCTGTATTCTACTGTGATGCGTGTGATCATCAGTGGGCTGACAAACATGACACCCCTGAAGCGTGTCCTCACTGTGCGAGTAAAGAGATCCATCAAGACCCCGATGTACTAGATACCTGGTTCTCTTCTGCACTCTGGGCATTCTCTCCGCTTGGTTGGGGGAACAACGGTGAGATGAAAAACACTTACAACGACAGTGACCTGGCTGATTTCTACCCTAACAGTTTGCTGATCACAGGATTTGATATCATGTTCTTCTGGGTGGCACGTATGATGATGATGGGTGAACACTTCCGAGGTGAACTGCCGTTCAAAGATATCTATATGCATGCCCTGGTACGTGATGAGCATGGTGCAAAGATGAGTAAATCCAAAGGAAACGTTATCGACCCGCTGGATATGGTCGAAGAGCACAGTGCAGATATCATCAGGTTCACACTGGCATTCCTTGCTGTTCAGGGACGTGACATCAAGCTTGGTGCTAAGAACCTTGAGCAGTTCAGGAATTTCACCAACAAGCTCTACAATGCCTCTAACTTCCTGCAGATGAATGTCGATACGTTTGCTGATCTGAAAGATATAAAGATAGAAACACCGCTTGGGAAATATATGCAGAGCCGTTTGGCAAAAGCAGTTGATGAGGTACGTGAGACACTTGAAGCCTACAAGTTCAACGAAGCAGCGACTGCGCTCTACCGTTTTGTATGGAACGAGTTCTGTGACTGGGGTATCGAGTACGCTAAAGCAAGCAAAGAATCCATCACAGAACTGGGTGCGATCTTCAAAGAGACACTCAAGATGGTTTCTCCGTTCATGCCGTTCATCTCAGAGCACCTCTACCACAAGCTTTCAGGTACTGAGCTAGAAAGCGGAAACTCGGTCATGGTGATGCACTTCCCGAAAGCAGTTACACAAGATGCCGATACCGAAGCAACGTTTGCTATCATCGAAGAGGCCATCACTGCGATCAGAAGAGCCAAAGTTATCATCGATATGGGTAACTCAAAAATCGCCAAAGCATATGTGAAGCTTGGAACACCTATCAACACAAATGTAGCAAAACCATTCATCCAGAAACTGGCAAAAGTTGAAGAGATAGAATTTGTAAATGCTAAAGTAGAAAACT
>DATCTA010000139.1:0-3472 GCA_036568165.1 Sulfurovum sp. | reverse complement strand
GATCGCTTTCATAAAAGCATTCAGGTCTGAAGGTTGCCTGGAAGTGATCAGGTTTTTATCTATAACTACTTCTTCGTCCTTATAAATGGCACCGGCATCTTTTAATTCTTCTGCAATACTTTTATATCCGGTCACTTCCCTCCCTTTCAACAATCCTGCTGAGATAAGTATCTGTGGACCATGGCATATGGCAGCTACCAATTTATTATGCTCGAAAAAATATCTGGCGATCTCTAAAGCTTTATCTTCCTTTCGTAGCAGAGCAGGGCCTTTTCCTCCAGGTAGGATCAACATGTCATAATTTTTTGGATCTACTTCATCCAGTGTCATGGTGACATATACATTAAAACCGCTTTTCCCTATAATAGTTCCCTTTTTTATAGAAGCGATATCTACATGTATCCCTAGCTCTCGGAGGGCTTGATAAGGTACTTTTAATTCACACTCTTCAAAAAGATCTGCACTGATGATCAAAGCTCTCATACTTTCCTTCTTATAATTTGAATGCGTTGTTTAAATTAGAGTATAACATAATGTCTTCAGTAATCAATATCACTCTTCTATTCACTTTATTTGCTATTATCTGTATAATAAACAAACAGAGGAGCTTTATGATGTCACTTAATATCCCAAACACTCTAAGTCTGTTTCGTATTATTGCAGCACCATTTTTACTGCTTACAGGTTGGTTTGAAATGCCGACACTCTTTTTTATACTTTTTGGACTTATGCTGTTATCAGATGCTCTTGATGGCATCATTGCACGTATGCTGGATCAGACGAGTGAGCTGGGAGCAAGACTCGATAGTTATGGTGATATCTTGACATATCTTACGACACCCTTGGCAGTCTGGTGGCTATGGCCGGATCTTGTCAAAGCAGAGCTCTACTATATCATAGCGGCAATCATCATCTATGTTCTGCCTGCCTTTTTTGCACTTTATAAATTTGGAAAACTTGCCAGTTATCATACATGGATCACCAAGATATCCGCTGTTTTGATGAGTGCAGGTGTTGTAATCCTACTTGGATTTGATAACAATCTTTTGTTTCATTTCGCTATTTATTTCCTGGTGATCGAAATGGTTGAAAATATAGTTATCACTTTCATTCTTCCTCAGCAGATGACCAATATTCATTCTATCTGGCATGCATGGAATGAAAGAGGTTGAATTCTCACTTTCATTACTTTAAAATCAACTCAACTTCAGTAATTCTGTCAGGCATATCTTTAGTGGTAAAGCCCAGCCTCTCACATATTTTAAGCATTCCCATGTTATTTGACAGAAGTATTCCAAATATCTTGTCCAAGCCTTTCTCCTGTCCTATACCTATAAGCATATCCACCAGTTTATAACCAAGCCCTCTTCTTTGATAATCATCATGAACTACAACTGCATATTCTCCTTTTTTAAAATCAGGTTCGATTATCAGTCTTCCTATCCCAATTATCTTTCTGTGACCATTCTCTTTTAATACAGCGACAATGGCCATCTCTCTATCATAATCTATATTGCAGAATCTTGTCAGCAACTCGTGGTCGATATCTTTCATAACTTTGAAGAATCGATATTTTAATGTTTCTTCAGACAAACTTTGCAGCATTTTTAGTTCCATAGGTTCATCTTCAGGGCGGATCGGTCTTAGTAAAATATCTGTGCCGCCTGACATTTTCCATGGTGTGACATACTTGGTTGGATAAGGTGTTATGACGAGATGAGAATAGGGATAGCTACAATCAAGATAATATTTATCAATAATGATCCTGGCGTCAAGTGCACAGGATTTTCCCTCAGATATTGCGATAGGGTTGATATCTATCTCTTTAATCTCCGGAAAATCAACGATCAAATTTGAAAAGTTGACAATGATCTTTTCCAACTGCTCTATATCAGCAGGAGTCTTTCCTCTGAAGCCTTGTATAATATTGTATATTTTGGTTCCAGCCATTAATCTTCTCGCAAGTGTTTGGTTCAGTGGAGGAAGTGCGATGGAAAAGTCTTTAAGCATTTCAGTCATTGTTCCGCCCATGCCAAAGAGAATTGCCATACCAAAGTCTTTATCTCTTTTGGCACCGATCATGATCTCATAATCCACTTTCTCAATCATTTTCTCAATTGCTACATTGGTTTGTTTTGCATTGGGATAAGCAATGTTCACGTCGTTAATCAATTTATGATACGCTTCTTTTAATTTAGTTTCCGAATCAATTCCGACGATGACTCCGCCTATATCGCTTTTGTGAGTGATCTGTGAAGAGGCGATCTTCAAGACCACTGGATAACCTATAACTGCTGCACGCCTCATAGCATCGTTGAGATCTCTCGCAATAAATGTTTCTGCTGTGGGAATATTATAGTCCCTGAGAAAATTCTTTGATTCTGCTTCAGACAGGACGGTACGTCCTTCGCCTATGGCACGCCTGATCAAAGCTTTAAGGTGATGCTTGGGGGGTGCCTGATCGATAGGAAGTTCTGTAGGAGTCTCATAAAGTAATTCAAGATTTCTTTCATAATGGTACATATGCATATAGGTTTTGACAGCTTCTTCCGGTGTCTCATAACAAGGTATATTATGTTCAAGAAAAATGTCTCTACCTTTACTCACACTCTCTCCACCCATCCATACAGTAATAATAGGAATGCAGGCTTTCTTTACAATTTCTGCCAGAGATTCAGCAAGCTCATCAGGTGTAGAAGAACCTTGAGGTGTATATATGACCAAAATACCGTTCACTTCAGATGCATTGAGGCATATTTCTAAGGCATCAAGGTATCTTTTAGTATTTGCATCCCCAAGTACATCAATAGGATTGTTTTTACTCCAGTAAGATGGCAGGCATGACTCAAGCTTTTGTATCGTATCATCGCAGAGTTGTACAAGTTCTCCGCCAAGCTCAATGAGGGTATCCGTAGCCATAACAGCAGGACCACCGGCATTTGTGATGATCGTAAGTTTGGATACATTGGGCAGGCACTTTGAATCAAGTACCTCAGCAGCATTGAAAAGTTCGGAAATTTCTTTTACGCGGAGCACACCGGCTCTTTTAAATGCGGCATTATATACATCATCATCTCCTGCCATACTGCCTGTATGGGATAATGCAGCTTTAGCGCTTTCATTAAATCTACCTGGTTTAATGACAATAATGGGCTTATTGCGTGCAAATCCTCTGGCAGCACTCATTAATTTTTTAGCATTTCCCACACCTTCCATATAAATAATAATACTTCTTGTGTGCGGATCATCACCTAAGAAATCTATCAGGTCACCAAAATCGACATCAAGCATGGAACCCAGTGAAACGAACATGCTAAAACCTATATGTGCATTATTGGCCCAGTCAAGTAATGCACTTCCCAAAGCACCGCTCTGGGAGATAAAAGCGATTTTCCCTTTTGTTGGCTGGAATCTAAGAAAAGAAGTATTCAACCCTATATTAGGTCTGATAAATCCAATACAGTTTGGTCCA
>DATCTA010000138.1:0-3204 GCA_036568165.1 Sulfurovum sp. | reverse complement strand
ACAGCTTTAATGATGCAAAAGCAAAAGAGAGACACACCACTCAATATTTTGAAATGTTCGGTAACCGTGGATTGTACAAAGACGGCTGGTTTGCACGTACGATCCATAGAGCACCTTGGGAAATGAAAGTACGCCGTGGATTAGCAAAAGATATTTGGGAGCTTTATGACACGAGTAAGGATTTCAGTTTGACGAACGACCTTTCTCAAAAATATCCCGAGAAATTAGCTGAACTAAAAACGATATTTATGGAAGAGGCTGCTAGATACAATGTATTACCTATTGATGACCGTACAGTAGAGCGTGTCAATGCGGCATTTGCAGGTCGTCCTGACCTGATGGGAGACCGTACTTCCATTACCTTGGCAGAAGGTATGACGGGTATGACAGAAAATGTCTTCTTAAATATCAAGAACAGATCTAAGATGGTTACAGCGGAGGTAGTGGTACCAGAGGATGGCGGTAACGGAACCATTATCGCACAAGGTGGACGTTTTGGCGGCTGGTCACTCTATGTAAAAGATGGTGTACCTGGATATGGGTACAATTTCCTTGGTATGAAACGTACTTTCATTGAATCCTCAGAGAAACTCAAAGCCGGTAGATCTACAATCCGTTTCGAATTCAATTATGATGGAGGAGGATTGGCTAAAGGTGGTCAGGGTACATTATATGTAAATGATAAAAAAGTAGCAGATGGCCGTATAGAACATACACAGCCAATGATTTTCTCAGCTGATGAGACCGCTGATGTGGGTATCGACCTTGCGACACCTGTTGTTGAGGCTATTGGTGCTGAGAAAAAATCCAAGTTTACAGGACATATTCCAAAAGTAACTGTAAAAGTAGGGCCGATGGAGAAAACAGGGAAAGTTAAATAAAGTCTAACGTAAAAAGTTTAATATTTATATATGGAGAATAAAATGAAAAAAATTATAGGAAGTACACTTGTTGCAAGCAGTTTGGCATTTTCAGGAGGAGATATAACTCCGGTAGAGCCGATTGTTGAAACACCTGTAGTAGAATCAAATCCTTGGAAAAATGAGGTAACGATCTATGGTTGGCTACCATCTATCTCTGCAACTACACCACTGCCTGATTCAGGTGAAAGCATCGATGGGGGAGATATTTTGGATAATCTTAAAATGGTTTTCATGGGTAATTACAGTGGTAGAAATGACACTTGGTCAGTCTTTACAGATGTAATCTATATGGATGTAGGTAACAGTAAAACCTATACATTTCCGAATGATGATGTTGCTTCTGTAGGTTATGACTTGAAAGCACTGCTTATCAATGCCGGTCTTGGATACAATCTGGTAGATACTGAAGCTGGGATTCTTGATCTCATAGGGGGGGTGCGTTATGCAGATATTGAAGCAGCTGTTAGCACTGAATTGTTTACAGATAGGAGTGTCACAGGTTCAGTAGATTTTACAGATTTTTTCATCGGTGTGAGGGGATATAAGAATATCAATGAGAATTGGTATATCCCTTATGAGGCTGATATAGGTACTGGTGATACAGAATTGAGCTGGCAAGTGTATGCTGGTGTAGGCTACCGTTATGATTGGGGAGATATAAAATTGGGGTATAGATATTTAGAGCTTGATATGGAAGATGGTTCACTTATCGAAGACCTTACTTTAAACGGCGCTCTGCTTGGTGTTAGCATCAAGTTTTAAGCATAAGATTGCGAATAGAATAAATACTGATATCATATGTAAAGAGGCAAAGAGAAATAGGAATAAATATTGATGTTTTTACAAAAGTTAAATACTTTATCAGTATTCGCGCTCTTTTCATACTTGCCATTAATGGCTGAGAACAATGTTGCTTCGTCAGTTCCAAATGTACCTGAATTTTCGATAACATACGAGGGTGACAAGCTGGTATGTTCTCCTATTGAACTGATCAAAACAAAAATACAAAAAGACCTTGTAAGATATGAGTGCCAGAAAGCATATGCTACCCAAGTGATTGAAAAAGATCGGGAAGAACAGCGTGGACATGCTGAAACTCAACGTTTGAAGAGTGATGTCAAGAACAAGATGTCAAAAGGGCTTGTTTACTCCGTAGAGATACCTCTAAATGATGCCGATAGTCCAACAAGAAGAAAAATAATAGCACTTAGGCAACTTGAAAAGAAACCACATGGAAAATATCTTCGAATGCTTCTTCCAGCAAAATTGTATGTAAGCATACGTCCACAGTTCACCAACAGTAATGATGATGGTAAACTTGAACTTACAAATGGGGGCTCAAGAGGAGGATTCTACTACTATTATCAATTCAATGAAGATCTTGAACTGATGTTCCAGTATGAAGCCGGTGTTGATTTGAATGCAGATACACGATTTATAAATGCTTCAGATGCCTCAAATACCAACCGTCGTTTGAGTTATTTTGCATTGAAATATTTTGATAATAGTTTTATTGCCGGTAAATACTGGTCAGCGTATTATGATATCGCTGGTTTTACAGACCAATTTATAGCTTATGGTGCCCAGGCAAGTGGAGCTTTTAGTTCTGAACCTTCAGGGACTGGACGCGCAGATAAAATGCTTCAGTTACGAAGAGAAAATGAGATATATAATTTAACACTGCAGACCCAGTTCAGACATGATGCCCTCAATAATTGGAATACAGATTATGATTTTACATTAGGAGGCAGCATAGTCTATAAAGGATTGGAAGATTTCAAACTGGGAGCTGCAATCAACTTTGGAAGATTTGATGAGATCACCCCACAGATGCAGAGTGATGGAATAGTCGGAGATGATTTTTCTTCCATAATTGGATTAACCTATAAGAAAGACAGATTTGGTGTCAGCACTGTATTGTCCTATACACAAAACCATGTGAGTGATGATCAGGGGATTTACTTTAATGGTGTAGGTGCAGAACTTTATATGCAATATGATATAGATGAAAGTATTCGCATAGCCGGAGGTGGCAATTGGCTTTTCACTGAAGATGATGAATATAAGGGTAAGTATAGTGTCAATGATCTTATTCTCTCTTTCCAATATACCTTTGGTGAGAGAACGTTTGATGATATGGTCTATGTGGAACTTTCTTTGCCTAACGGCAAATTTTCAGATGGAGAGAAAAAAGATGCCAGTATTGCTATAGGACTGCGTTTCCTTCTTGATTACTGATGGATAATCTTCATCTTAATTATGCTTTGTAATGAATATAACA
>DATCTA010000137.1:0-2415 GCA_036568165.1 Sulfurovum sp. | reverse complement strand
GGGGAATTTTCTGCTTTGGTTGAAATACTGCATCACCGTTTGAAAAAGAAATCTTTGCTTTTTATCGTATCTGATTTTGTGGGCGATATAGACCTGAAGCTATTGAGTAAAAAACATGATGTATTTGCTGTGATAGTTCGTGACAGATTTGAAGAAAATCCTTCAGAACTGGGGTTTCTCAGGTTGATCGATATGGAGACAAAACAGAGTTTTGAAGGGGATGTGAATGGACTTGCCCTCAAAAACTACAAAAAAGCCCTGCATGACAATGATGAGAGACTTTATAGACGGTTTAAAAAACAGGGCATTCGTTTTTCAAAGATCTATACACATGAAGAACCTGCACTGAAGCTAATGAAGAAAATGAGGTGAGGAGCGTATAATGAAAGCAAACAGTTTTGCGTTCAGAGTGACGGAACCGAAATGGTCGGAACGTAGTGTAGCCATGAAGGCAGGAGTATAATATGGAAACAAATCAAACAACAGATATATCCCAGCAGCTTAGAGACATCAAACCTTTACTTGAGATACCCGACAGTTCCTATTATATCTATTGGGGATTGATCAGCTTTGCCATACTCTTGGTTGCACTTTTATTGTTTTTTATTGCAAAGAAACTGTGGGAAAACAGAAAAATGAACCTTGCCAAAGGATATCTTGAGGCACTGAAGAAAATAGATTGGAACGATACAAAAAGATCAGCCTATGAAGCGACACATTATGCAAGACTTTTAGCCACGGATGAGAGAAGAAAAGAACTTTTTTCACAGCTTGAACCTATGCTTGAAAAATACAAATATAAAAAAGAGGTAGATGCGGTCGATCAAGATACGAAAAACAAGTTCAACCTCTATGTACAGGTAGCCGATGAGTCAGTTTAGTTTTGAGTACCCCTATCTGTTAGGGGTCCTACTCCTTTTTATTGTATGCGGTATTTGGTGCAAAGAGAGGAGCCGTGCCATCTTTTTCCCGCATGTCAATACACTGATGGCAAAAAGTGCAGGTAAATCCTCCCTGCTTTTGTTATTAAAGTGGATAGGCATCACATCAGCCGTCATTGCCTTAGCTTCCCCCGTGATCACAATAAGCTACTCCAATTCAAAAAAAGAGGGAAGGGATATCGTATTGATCATCGATTCAAGTGATTCTATGCGGCAGCGCGGTTTTGATCCTAATGATCCATGGCGAAACAAATTTGATGTGGTCAAAGAGGTGGTAGGCGACTTCATAGAAAAAAGAGAAAATGACCGTATAGGGATGGTTACGTTTGCAGATGTTGCATTCATCGCATCACCGCTTACCTTTGAAAAAAAGTTCTTAACCGATATCACTCAAATGCAAGCTATGGGTATGGCCGGTAAGAGAACGGCTATCAATGATGCAGTGGTCCAAAGCTATAACCTGTTGAGTAAAAGCAAGGCCAAATCAAAGATCGCCATACTCCTTACAGACGGTATAGACAATATGAGCAAGGTGCCGTTCGGGGATGTGAAGTCTCTTATAGAAAATCGTGATATCAAACTCTATGCCATTGGTGTAGGTGACCCAAGAGATTATAATGCACAGTATCTCAAAGCATTGTCAGATGCTGGAAAAGGATTGGCATTTGGTGCACAGGATGCATCAACACTTTCGAGGGTCTATGATGAGATAGATAAACTTGAAGCAACGAAGATCGATGCCAAAAAAGTTGTACAGCACACCTATCTGTATATTTACCCGCTCTTTGTGGCTATATTGAGTCTGCTGCTTTTTATCTATATGAGAAACAGTAAAGGGGTCTAGAGATGAGTTTTGTAAATCCGCAGTTTTTTTGGGCGCTTATCGTTCCTTTTGTGATCTTTGCTTTTCTTATCTCTACCAATAAAGAGAGACTGGCACGGATCTTTGATGAAAAGGTACTTGCCCGCCTAAGCGCTGCAGGCGAAAGTATGCCTTTGATGGTCCGTAACGTCCTGATGCTTATGGCTCTGTTTCTTATGATTGTTTCAATGGCAAGACCTGTGATAGAAAAAGGTGACAAGATAGTAGAGGTACAGGGGTTGACACTGCTTAGTGCACTGGATATCTCCGGTTCCATGCGTAGTACAGATGTCTATCCTAACCGGTTGAGTTTTGCAAAAAAGAAGATGAATGTACTCTTTGATACGATGCCAAGTGATGAGATCGGTGTGGTGGCATTTGCACACAGTCCTTTTGTGCTGGCGCCTTTTTCAAGTGACAAAGAGACATTGAAAATGATGGTTGACGGGGTAGATAACTCTTATATCAATATGGGTTCTACCGATTTTTCAGCCTTAGGTGAATTGGGTGCTTCGCTGCTTGAAGAGAAAAATCCCAAGATCATGGTGATTTTCACCGATGGAGGAGATGAAGAAGCCATAGCAGGTTTTACAGAAATTCTTAAAGCAAACA
>DATCTA010000136.1:0-3085 GCA_036568165.1 Sulfurovum sp. | reverse complement strand
CCCTACGATATGACACAGAAGTGCCGTTGTCCATCCTGATCCCGAACCGATATCCAGTACCTTATCTCCCTTTTGAGCTGCAAGTTTTTCGAGCATAAAGGCTACTGTGGTGGGTTGAGATATCGTTTGACCATCCCCTATGGGTAAGGGATTATCCATATAGGCCTCATTACTCCATAATTTGGGTACGAAATATTTTCTATCCACCGCTCTGAAAGCATTGATAATAGCAGGGCTCTCCAATGTGCCTGCAGAGATCATGGCATCAACAAGTTCATGCATTGTCCTCATGATCTACTCCACAAATGCAGCACTCATATAACCCACTACCTGAGATCTGTCCCCGCTTGCATCGGCACTCGTACGATAATCAAGCAGTATAGACCTTAAACCTTTACTCTTTGCAGCGATCAGCATCGCTTCTACACCGATCTTTCCACATGCCTCACACCCTTCATGCAACTCCGAATCATTGAGTGTTTTTACTGCATCCAGACAGATGCTGTCCAGCGTATTGGCCTTTTTGATATCATAATAGTGGCTTAGATCCGTACTGATGACCACTGCAGTATCGGGATCTTCAAGTAGATATGCTATCACTTGTGAAAGCTTCGTGGGCGATTCATCACCATAGACCAATTCCACAACTGAAACCTTTGGATTATAGTTCTTCACAAAAGGCGTCTGTACTTCTGTACTGTGCTCATGGTGCGCTTCAGGTATAAAATGCAGATCAAACCTCTCTTTGAGTTCTGTGATCAATCCCTTGTCTATCTCTAAAGCACCCAGCGGTGTCTGGTAACTGTCAAACTCTGAGATACTGGTACCTTTCAAATAGACACGATGGCTCGGTCCAATGATCACAATGCGTTTGGCATCCGAATTGGAAAGGAGTCTCAATGCGATATTTGCAGTAAAACCACTGTAAACATACCCTGCATGCGGTACTATGACAGCCCTTGGCTTAAGATGCAAAACACCGTCATCATCTTTGAGATGTGTATCGAGTATTTGATTGTAATGCTCCAGCATTGCATGTATCTCATCAGGATTAGATGGGTAGAACTGTCCCTCTACAGCTGTTTGACGTGTACTCATGACCATACTCCTTCTATCTCTCTATGACACTTGGGACAATGTCCGTCTTCCAATGTATTGACCGTTACATTGTAACCCGTACGGTCTATCACCAACTCTCCACAATCCGGACAGTGAGTATCGGCATGTACTGGCACATTGCCCAGATAGATATAGTAAAGCCCTGCTTTTTGTCCTATCTTTTTGGCCCTCATCAATGTATCAAGTTTTGTTCTTTCATGATCAAGCATCTTATAATCTGGATGGAATGCACTCAAATGCCATGGTACATGCCTGCCAAGCTCATTGGCGATATATGCAGCCATCTCTTCAAGGTCTTTGTCACTGTCATTTTCACCCTCTATGAGCAGCGTTGTGATCTCTACCCATATACCTGCATCTATCATTCTTTTCAGCGTGTCTTTTACCTCATCAAGTCCGCCTTTAAGTACTTTTCTATAGTAGGCATCATCCCAGCTTTTAAGATCTATGTTTGCCGCATCAACCCAACTTGCCATATCCTCTATGACCTCTGGTGATTCAAAACCGTTACTTACAAAAAGGTTTTTTAAACCTTTGCTTTTGGCGATCACACCTATATCTTTGGCATACGGGTAAAAGATGGTTGGTTCATTGTAGGTATAAGCGATAGACTCCGCCCCGTGTGCAATAGCCAATTCCACCATCTCTTCAGGACTTACATTGATAGACTCATTCACCTCTTTCTCTTGGGAAATATCCCAGTTCTGGCAGAATGGACATTTGAAATTACATCCGACCGTTCCGAATGAGAGTGCTGTAGAACCTGGTAGTACATGATTTAGCGGTTTTTTCTCTACAGGATCAACATGGACTGCAACAGGATGGCCATAGACGAGTGTTTCAAGTTCCCCGTCCACATTTTTATTGATCCCGCACATACCTGTCTGCCCCTCTTTGAGTTTGCAGGAGTGACGGCAGAGCAGGCAGATTATCCTGTCTTTTCCCTCTTCTTTTGTGTAATATTTCATATTTTTATCAGATGTCATAGCGACTCCTTCGATGAGTAACCTTTATATCTATCGACTCAACTTTAATTAATGATATCACACTAAATTATAAAATGTCAAGAGTCTTTATTCTACGCATAAATGATTCGATTCATTTACACTATACACAATTAAGTCTAGTCTCACTATAATTCGCAAAAAAGACCGCTTTCATGTTGAAAACACTTCTGGATAAAAACAACAACACTGCCATACTTTTAGCCGGTATACTGGCGATCATTGTAGGTATCGGTGTGGCAAGATTCGCTTTTACTTCGCTTCTGCCTTTTATGCTTGAAGATTTTCTATCCCTTACCTATGCCGGGGTGTTGGCATCCTTCAATTTTGCAGGCTATCTTGCAGGTGCTGTTTTTTCTGTATTTATCAAAGATATCAATACCAAGGTCAAATACTTCAGAATCGGTATGATACTAAGCATTGCTACCACTCTGATACTGGCTACAACTACCAATGAGACACTGTGGCTGATATCCAGGGTCATTGCAGGTTTTGGTTCTGCCATGGTACTTATAGTAGGTGGTGCCATCGTCATGATCAAGCTGAATTTCGAGAACAAGACCAAAGCGATGGGTATACACTTTAGCGGTATAGGTTTTTCTATAGTCGTATCTGAGCTGATCAGCCAATACATCCTAAAAAAAGGCACCTGGAATGATGCATGGCTCTCTTTATCCATTTTCGCATTTGTCATATCTTTTTATGTCATTTATATTTTATCCTTTGACAAGGTCCTTAAAAAAGATGCCATAAAACATCCCCTTTCAAAATCGATATTTTCAACCTATGTTGTACTTTTGATCTTGGCTTATTTTACAGAAGGTGTGGGCTTTGTTGTTCAGGCTACTTTTTTACCGGATATCATCAACTCTCTTGAGGGATTACAAGGATATGGAAATCTGGGGTGGCTCATGGTAGGTGTCGCCGGTATCCCCTCTTCCATACTCTGGATGAGATGGGCA
>DATCTA010000135.1:0-3055 GCA_036568165.1 Sulfurovum sp. | reverse complement strand
GTTTTTGCTCAAAATGCAGCCGACACCAATGAATCAGCTGTGCAAGATGAAGAATACATTGCTCCTCCCCAAGTATGTTACCAATTTAAAAAAGAGGATTTTAACCACACCTCTAAAACAGCAGATGATCTTATTATTGATATCACTTCCAAAGAATACATAGGCTATAAAAGTTCCTCATCACGCCAATCTTATAATAGCGATATCAAGTATTTTGGTTGTGTAGACAATCAGCCTGGGCACTATGATTGCTCAAGGTGGGACAGCATCGAAAAAATGCGCTACTACATCCAAGATGATGTAATGTATCTGCATGTGGACTACATTCAGATCCCCATGGAGGATGACTCTATTATCCATCATATCAGATCCAAAGACAAACATTTTGCAAAAGGATCTTTAACCCCGTGTCATCTCTCTATGGATCCGGTCATTGCTGTAGAAAATATAAAAAAAGACACACCAAAAGATCATTTGCTTCAATCCATTACTATCAAGGATGTCATTATCTATGATCTTGATTACTATAAAGATCTTGTGATCGCTGTAGGAGAGGACAATTCTCCACGAACCAGAGAACTTCAATCCAGGAATGAACACTATGAATCTGTGATACTCAGATCAAAAAATGGCGGGAAAGAATGGGAGAGAGTGGGTCAAAGAATGAATGTACCTCATAACCATGTTATAGTTTTGGATGACCAACAGATCATTATTGCTTCATCCACAGAAGGTTTCGGAGGTGAGCTAATGCTCTCGTCTGACGGAGGGAACAGCTGGAAAACCACCTATAGCGGAGGCATGATAGAAACTTTAAAACAAAGTGATGGTGATATCATCTTTACAGACACTACTGGCAGTGTATTCAAAAGCAAGGACAGCGGGAAGAGTTGGACTGAAACGGTATCCGTACAACATGAACAAAATAAGCAAGAAACAGAAGCACAAACTGAACAGATCAGCGGTACTGAACCTCCACTCTCCATGTTGCAACAACCCGAGTACAGGATAGATTATGAAAACAATACATTGATCGTCAAGCAAAGCAAAAACAGTTGTACTGAGCTCTCTTTGTCACTCGTCTATAACCAATCCAATCGACGTGATAGTATCTTAGGACCATACTGGTCCCTTGCAAGCATCGAAAGCCAGATCACTCCTGTCAACAAAGATGAACTGTTCTTTTTTGATTCTTATAGAGGCAAAGTGAAACATTACAGCAGAGATAAAAACATTCAAAAGTTTTTTTATCATAAGGGAAGCAACAAGATAGAGGAGACCAAAGACGGCTATGTGATAAAGTGCGACAGGACATCGCATCACTTCGATACAAATGGCTCTTTAACAGAGATCAGATACAAAGATCGAACCTATTCACTACACTACCAAAACAACAGTCTTCACCAGATCATGGAAAATACAAAAGACTCAAAGCGCCCTTATCTCTCCTTTTCCTATCCTTATGAAGGAGTCTCGATCACTCTGCATGATACAAAAGAAGAAAAAACAGTTACTTTCATTAAGAACAATGAAAAGCTCTTGTCCAGTATAGTGCAAGGAGATCGGCATCTCTATCACTATACCTATCGTGAAGAGAGTCAGGGAAACCATGAATTACTGCAGATCGAGGATATGAGCAAATCTTATGCACACAGGACACTTCTAAAATTTGAAGTTGATTTTTATAATAGTGATATTCTCAATGTCTATGATTTCAGAAAGCAAAAAGACGGATATACCACAGAAAAAAAATATTACCATTTTGCTAAAGAGAAAGAGCAAATGTGTATCATCAATACACTAACAAAATATCTAGACAATGAAACATTGACAGATGTCTCTAGCAATATAGACATGTACCATTTTGAGTATTTTGACAAAGATAAAAAAAGGCTTGCATTTACAAGGCATGGCAAACAAACCTACGGTTTTGATGAAATAGGCAGAGTAAACTTCTATGGAGATGATGATGGGAATATCTCTGTCACCTATAGCCAATTTAACAAAATTGATTCATCACTGGTATATCAGGCTGATCAATCTTTTCAATACAGATACTACTATACTGATGATAGTAAGCACCATCTTCAAAAGGTTGTAGCCCCGCACGAGGAGTTAACACTTTCCTATGACAAAGATGGCCTGATCAAAGAGTTGAAGACCAAAAAGTATCATTTGCAATTAGAATATGACGAACATAAAATGACAAAAAGGATCATCATGCCGCATAGAGGAGAGATCATTACCAATTATGATGCCCAAAGCGGTGAACTCACTGACATCGACACGCATTCTTATGATCAAAATATTACAGGTTTGACTTTAATGGATGAAATGTCACGTGCACTGCAAACATTGAAAGAGAAGGTCTCTGAGGGAAGTATAAAAAAATACCCCCCATGGTTATGGTAAATATGAATTTTATGGTATGATAGTAAAAAGTTAAGTAAGGACATTGTGTCTATGTTGTCTATCCTAAAATATACTATTTTTATTATCATTTTTTTCCTCCTTATCTTTGTATATTTTTTCTTTACTTCTTCAGGAAACCAGCAGCTATATGGCATCGTAGATTCAAGGCTAAGCAATGAAATAGGCCTGGATGTTGAAGTAGAATCCATCAATATCCAACAATACCCTTATCTGGAAGCAGCTATGCTTATCGATGGCAAATATAACCTTAAAGTCAAAGGTTATCTTGAAGATGACCATCTTGATATGGATTACAAACTTACAAGCAATTGTATACAAAGCAATATCTGCACCATTGATGATGAGATCGATGTATCCGGGCATATGAAGGGTCCACTGGAGAAAGTCCATATAACCGGTGATGGAAAAGCATTGGACGGGAATGTAAGCTATCTTCTGACAAAAGAAAGTGATCTGTATAAAGACGTGAAACTTGACATGGATGACATCAATTCAAGTAAACTTTTCACACTTCTTGGAGAAGAGAGTCCATTTAAAGGCAAAGCTGATGCCAATATCCAATTCGAACATATTGGGCAAAAGAGCAAAAAAGGCCATATCGTTTATGCGATAAAAAATGAAA
>DATCTA010000134.1:0-3546 GCA_036568165.1 Sulfurovum sp. | reverse complement strand
GAGACATCGACCATTTTGGGTTTGTTTTGTTCATCCAGATGTGTAAGGTTCACTTTTTGTCCTCATACTTTTTTCGCATTTTAACATAAAATAGAGGGAAGTAAAGAAATCGTGACGATAAAAATAGTTAAAATGGCGAAAAAAATAAAAAATCTCTTGACTTTTATCATCACATAAGATAATATTATAAAAATTATAATTAAAAAAGGGTGTTCTATGGTTTATGCTTATATGAGACAGATACCAGACTTTCCGAATTTGACTACACAGCAAAGTGATATTTTGTCTTTTTCTTTGACAAAGGAACTGACAATTGACAAAGAGGTGGTTGAATATGCGACAAAAAATCTTCTTTTGGATGAGAGACAAGAGTTTGAAGATTTTTTACAAACGATGCAAGACGGGTATACGGTTATTGTATCCTCTTTATATATACTGAGTGACCGGGTAGAAGAGTTGATAAAGGTGATTAATTGTATGCTTAGTCATAATGTTAATCTTTGGATCGTAGATAAGAATATGCTGATGAACAAAGATACTAACATGGTGGATATCTTTCCTTTGCTTAATGTATTGAGGGAAGAGGAGAAAGAGAAGACTAAGCAGATTGGACGTCCCAAAGGGAGTAAATCCAGTTCTAAATTTGATGTTTATCAAAGGGAGATCATCACTTATTTGCGTGAGGGGATGAGTGTAAGTGCCATTGCCAGAGAGTTGGATGTCAGCCGAAGTTCTTTGAAGGACTATATAGAGTCTAGAGGAATTAAAGAGCTGATAGAAGGTGCGTGGATAGAGATGGATCAGTCCAAAAATAATAGAAGTATGGAGAATGTAGTACTTGTTTGCCCATTTGAGGAAGCAAGAAAAGCCAAAGAACAGAAAATTAAAGCACAGGAGGCAGTGTAATGGAATCAACAGTAGAAATGGAAAAACCAAAGAAAAATCAGGCAAAAGAGTATTTGAAAGGGTGGGTACCCTATCGTATAAAAAGATACTGGGTTTATCTGATCGCAACGATCATAGCCATAGTCACACCTTGGATCACAATCAACGGAAATCATATCTTTCTATTGAGTTTTGATCAAAAGAAATTACATTTGGCAGGTATGGCATTTGATATGCAAGAACTCTATCTAATGCCATTTTTGCTTATGCTGCTATTCCTGGGGATCTTTGCAGTAACTGTTGTTGGAGGAAGGGCATGGTGCGGATGGGCCTGTCCGCAGACGGTTTTCAGGGTTATTTACAGGGATGGGATCGAGACAAAGCTTTTAGGGCTTCGTAAAAAGATCAAAAACAAACAAAAAGACCCAGATATGTCCAAAATGGAAAATAAAATAAAATTGGTCATTGCTGTACTCTTGTGGTCCGTACTTGCATTTGTAGCGGCTGCAAACTTTTTGTGGTTCTTTATCCCGCCTGAAGATTTCTTTGCCTATCTGGCTAACCCTACAGAGCATAAGCTCCTGGTAGGTATGTGGGTGGTAACAGCACTTTTCCTGATCGTTGATGTTGTGATGATAAAAGAGAATTTCTGTGTGTATATCTGTCCTTACAGCCGTGTGCAATCAGTGCTTTATGATGATGACACTATTATGGCGGTTTATGATCCTATACGTGGTGGAGATATCTATGAGGGGCACGGATATCAAAGAGAGAAGAAATTTACCAAACAAAAAGACCTGTTGCAGGTCAATGAGAATGCTGAGTGTACAACATGTGAGAGCTGTGTAACGGTATGCCCGACACATATTGATATCCGTAAAGGATTGCAGCTTGAGTGCATCAACTGTCTGGAATGTGTGGATGCCTGTACATCAGTGATGGGTGCTCTGGGAAAACCGAGTTTGGTACAGTGGTCAAGCGAAAAAGAGACACTTCGCCATGAGGGTAAAACCAATTACTTCAGAGGGAAGGTTATCGCATACTTTGTAGTACTTTCGATCGTACTGGGAGCATTGTTCGTCATGGGAAGCAAAAAAGAACATATGCTTTTAAATGTCAATAAAGGACAGCGCCTCTACAAGGTGCTTGAGGATGGTACGGTACAAAATGACTATATCTTTATGTTTGCCAACACGGACAGCAAAGAACACACTTATTATTTTGAGGTAGTGGGTAATGATAAGATCACGATCAAGCGTCCTGATGAACCGTTCAAGTTAGCTGCAGGAGCAAAGAAGAAAAAGGTTGTTGTCCTGGAGACAAAAGAAGAGTTGGTGAATAACACACGAAAAGATGTGCCTATCCCGGTACTTATAAGAGCATATGCAGTTGATGATAAAGAGAAGATTTTCGTAGACAGAGAAACGGTGTTCTTTTATCCACGTGCAGACTTGGCAAAATAACATTAAGGAGAAGTTTTGAGTTATAATGAACCGACACTAGATACATTAGAAGACTATAATGCTAAAGGAAGTACCGAAAAGAGGCTGACGGTGTGGATCGTCATTCTCTCTGGATTGTTGATCGGAGCCATTTATGGCATATTTGCCGTGACGAATAATACCGTATCAGATGCTTTGAAGACAAACGAACAAATAAGTATATTTAAGTAGCAGGAGAAATTATGGATAAGGTATTGGTCCTAGGAGGAGGTTTTGCAGGACTGGAAGCAGCGATCTACCTTAGAAAACAGGGGTTGAAAGTAACGCTGGTGAGTGACAGGGACTATTTTTACATTTATCCTACTTCTATTTGGATCCCAACAGGAGGAGCCACAAGAGAAGATGTCTCTGTGCCTTTGGACAGACTTGCAATGAAGCATGGCTTTGAGCTTATTGTGGACCCGGTGACACAGTTTGAGGCACAATCAAAAAAAGTGACCTTGCAAAGCGGACGTGTCCTGGATAGCTATAGCTATATCGTTGTAGCACTCGGCCAAGACAAGATGCAGCTGAAAGGATCAGAGCATACCCTTTCGATCTGCGGGAAACCTGAAGAGGCTACGGTACTTTATGAGCGTTTGGATGCACTCATCGTGAAGGGCGAGGGAAAGATTGCCATGGGATTTGGAGGCAACCCTAAAGACACTTCTGCCGTGCGGGGCGGTCCGGCGTTTGAAGTCCTTTTTAATGTCGATACCTATTTGAAAAAAAGAGGAGTGCGAAAGAATTTTGAACTCACTTTTTTTGCTCCTATGGATAAGCCCGGACAGAAGATGGGGGAAAAAGCATTGGTCATGATGGAGAAGATGTTCAAGATGACCAATATCGATAAAAAAATAGGCTCCAGGATCACACACTTTGAAGCAGATGGTATCTGTTTTGAAGATGGAAGCAAACTGCAATCAGACCTGACAATGTTCATATCAGCGGGAACTGGACATAACATAATGAAAGAATCAGGGCTTCCTTTGAGTGATGCGGGATATGTGGTTACCGATGAATTTAACCAGATAGAGGGTTTTGAGGGCATATATGCCATTGGTGATTCTGCAGCACTCATGGGACCTGAATGGAGAGCAAAACAGGGACATGTCGCTGAGGTCATGGCGAGAAATGCAGCCTATAACCTCTTTAACAAGATGCAAAATATAGATTCAAA
>DATCTA010000133.1:0-3170 GCA_036568165.1 Sulfurovum sp. | reverse complement strand
TTTGACCATAAAATCGATATAGGGTGTTTTGACATCGATCTGTTTTCTTGTCGTATCGTCTTCCACTGTGACATCTTGGTTTTCTATGATCTCATCACCCAAAGCATAGATCTCTTCTCCGAAAAAAGGACTTTTGTCTACCGTGATCTTGAATCCGTTATATTCGCTGGGATTGTGCGAACCTGTGATCATGACGGAGGCATCCGTCGTGAGCCCGTCAAGATCGATGTAGTTGCTGTAGTAGTTCACCGGGGTGGCCACCATCCCCATATCGAGCACTGTACAGCCCGCTGCATTGAGTCCGGAAGTGAGATAGTCTCTGAGGATGGGAGAGTGGGAACGGGCATCATAACCGATGGAAACGACTTTGTTCCCACCGATCTTTTGACCCAGATAATACCCGATCAGTTTCACCGATCTTTCATTAAGCTCTTTGTCAAAGATCCCGCGGATATCGTACTCTCTAAAAATCGATTTACTTATCATTATAAAACTTCATCTCCCATGCTTATGTGGCGATATTATAGCTTAAGTTCATTAAGCGTCTTCATTAAAGAGTGTTGGCAGAACGTAAGATCTGCCCTTCAACTTTACAGTGGGAATGATAGTGTAATGATGTCATATTGAGGTCATATTTGGAGGTTTAGATGGTTTGGTAGAAGATAATGGAGTTTGTAACCTTAGATATTTTAATCTTCCAGTAGCCAATACCGAGCGTAGTTCTTAGTAAAAACGATTCAACCTTCTCTCTTGGATAAATTATCATAGACCCGATTATTTTCTCTTTTGCCTACGCCTAGTACGAGTACCACTATCTCTTCATCTTTTACTTCATAAGCTAACCTGTAACCCAAAGTTCTTAACTTTATCTTGTAAACATTTTCGTAACCACTTAGTTTGTCTTTTGGTACTTTTGGGTTTTCCAGCCTTTCTTTTAACTTTTTTTTAAATTGGGATTTGACCGTCGTGTTCAATTTATTCCACTCTTTCAAAGCCTTTGGTTTAAACTCAAGACTATAACTCATCTATATTTACTCTTACAGGCTCTTCCCCATCATTCAACCTCTCCTCCACTTCTTTGGCCAAATAATACTCATCAATGATATCGATCATCTTCTCATATAGGCCACTTGGTACCAAATATGCGCTTGCAACATTGTGATTGAGTATTGCGACTGCTTCATCACCTGCCTGTTTAAGTAATTGTGTAGGTGATTTCTTTAGTTCGGTTATACTTGCTGTATAGTTTGACAAAATAGGCTGCATTTATAATCCTTTTTATAATATTAAATATTATACTATTTTTAGTACTTTTTTGTCAAACATAAGAGCTGTGTACTAAGATGATCGATAGTGAAGTAAGTCGTGAGAATAGCAAAGAAAGGGTGTATGTTTTTATATTCATTCCCGATGTCCGCAGGAAAACTCTTGGGGTGCGACTCGGGAATGATGCTGGAGAGAGAAGTATGATATCTCTTTATCTCCCCAGTTCTACGACATCCCTCACCGTAACTTGGGAGATCACATCAATATGTCCGCGTTCTTCCTCCAGATTTGCTTTGTCTTCTCCGGCTTTGGTAAATACCGCGAGCCCGTTGAGCGTGCTGCCGAGAATGCCATCTTTGAAAGGCTTCAGCTCTTTTTCGGTCCTGGTGTATACAACAGCATCGCCTTTGCGTATCGTCAGGGTCCTGTCTATCGTCGGAGCACTGACCGACACGGATCCCATGTTGAAGTTGCGCAGATAATTGAACTCGACATCCAGGGTCAGACACGATGGTCCATTTTGACAGGATCTTCCGGCCTGTTTCAGGTATTTCTCTATATCTTCTTTAAAGAATACCGCCAGTTCTTTTGCATCGGGATAGTGCTTCTCCTCTTCACTGAAGTCATAGAAAACATGCTCGGCCAGTGTGACATTCACCTGCCCCACGCTATACCCTTCTGCACCCTGCAGTGCCTGTTTTGCTTCTACACTAGGGGAGTTACCTGCACATCCTGAGAGTGCTAAAAGACCCACCATACCAATCAATATGCTAACTACTGAATTTCCAACTACTTTTTTATGTTTATTTAACGACATGTATATCCTTGTTTGATTCATACTATTTCCCAAATGAACATACTACCGGACAAAACCAGCCGATACCCATCGGATATACAACTGTGCAATCTGTTCATCAACCTGCTAACACTTAAAATCCAAAGAGAGCCATAGCCATCCCCATAACTATCTGCACCTCTCTTACACCCTTCTTTCCAATGTATTCATTTCTACCACCCGTCTTTGATGTAAAGGCTGTCAAGCATTCTTTTGGCTCTGTTTTGCAGGTCTTTGTAGGTGTATTCTTTTACCAAGGTTGGATCGTTTGGTCTTGTGTAGGTGAGTCGAATATGTATTCTCTTTGCTTTTGTGCGAGATGGATTAAATTTATAGCAGGTATACCCGATTCTGTATCTTTTAAATCTATCTAAGCTTTCAGAAACGATACAAGGATATTTTTCATTTCCATGATGTTCTATATGTGTATTTATATTAATTATATCTCCTTTTGGTTTCGTTCTTCTCGGACGAAATTTCCGTGTTCCATTTTCTAATTCTCTTTCTTTCTCTGTATATGATTGAGATTTTCTAAACGTAGAGACTGAAATATGATAAAATCCTTCTAAGTATAAAGTTATATCTTTGTTGTAGTGTGTTAGCCCCATCCATCCATCATGTTTTCTAAAATCTATTTCTTTTGCAGTTGGCATTGCTATGCTATAGCCATTCATATTAAATACATAATCTTTCATCGTCTCTACATTCGCCACCTTAAAAAATGCAGGTGGTTTATTTCCTGCAGCTCTTGCAAGAGTACCGTCTATGCTATTGGCCAAATTTGTACTGTTGCAACCTGTGGTTGCCAATAGACTGCACAGCAGTAAAAAATTCAAAAGTTTCACAATTCTCCTCCTTTTACATCTAGGATTGTTGGTTTTTTATTTTGTGCATTGTTTTTTTCTTGAGAACCAGGAAATAGTCTTATGTTTACATCCACCTTATCATGACCATTTTCATCTTTGACTATAAAGTTGGTTTCATAATAGTGTTCAACAGGGCTTTCATTACTTCCATCTGATGCATTTGGATTTGCATAAAAATCTTTTTTAGGCGTAAAATTCTCGTC
>DATCTA010000132.1:0-2850 GCA_036568165.1 Sulfurovum sp. | reverse complement strand
CATATGTGTTTGTTAAAGCAATTAACAAAACAACAAATATCTTTAAATTAATTATTTTTTCCATATCGATTCCTACTTTACTTGATAGTTCTTTAATATGAAGTTATGCTTTTCGTTTCCAAGTGTTACCACCATATTTAGCGTATGAGTTTCTTTAGGATTTTCCATTGATTCTAAAACGATTGTCCCACTATAAAATCTATTAGGTGATATGGTTGTTTTTCTTACTACTCCATTAATAGAATTAAGTGACGCTTGTTCTTTGTCTTTTATGGCTTTAAAGTCAGCCTGTGTTTGTGCATTTGACGCATCTCGAGCTTGTTGTGTAGCAGCTGAGTTATAAGAGTACCCTGAATAACTTCCGCTACTATATGAGTTTGTACCATAGGTATTATATGAACTTGAGTTATAGGTTCCTGAGTGATAAGTAGTACCAGCATTTGCAGCACTCATACTTCTACCCATCCCAGATAAAGCTGCACCTACGGCAGCCCATTTTTTTGATGTCTCAATTTCATCTGCCAACTCTTCATATGTATATATCTTATGAGGTTTTCCATCAACAAAAGCCTGAACATTCTCAGTGGAAAAATTAAAAGATTTGCTTGTCCTGTTCTTCAACCCTATGAAAATCTTAGGTTTTGTATTAGATTTATACGTTGGCGTTAAGCTTGAAAGCAAGACTGAAGATCTTTTGGATGAAACTACTACTTCATTTCCATTGTTAAAGACTTTTTTCTGTCCTTTTTGAGGTTCTGGTGTAAGTTTTAAGTTTGAACCACACCCACTGAGTAATGCAACTGCAAGTATCCCTAATATTATTTTTTTCATTCTCTCCCCTTTAAAATATATCCCAACTTTGAATAGTATATCTAATGAATGTCATATTTATGCAATATTATTTATTTTTGAGATAAATTTAGTATTTTAGTATTGAAAGCAGTGTAGGAGAAATATGGTAATGGTTTATACCTTTTAAAGCGTGCTGTGAAGCTGTGAAGGCATTATATTTAGTCAGGGATAGTAGACATTACCTACACTATAAAAGCTCTGTAATAGACACTTGTCGTACTAAAGTCCAAGTTGTCGGTGTGGTCGGGTGTTGAGGTACATTTGGAGGGTAATTTGTTTTGTAATAGGAAAAAGGCTATGCTTCAGCGTAAAAAATAAGCCTTTTATGAGATTGCTAATAATGGTTAATCTTCCTCCTTCTGGGCGTAAGCCTAAAGCAAAGTCTTTAGGCGAACCAAAAGGCACAATCCTGAAGAGTTGACGTGTCAATGATGAAGGAGTGTAGTCTTCTTTCGAATATATCACTTCGAGTCGCACTCCATTTTGAGAGATAAACTCTCATGCAATGGAGCTTACTCTTCGTTGGTCGCTTCACGATGTTCAGCTCCGCCTAGAAGGTAAAAATATGATTTACTATATAGGTAAGTCATAAAAAGGGAATTAATTCCCCTTTTTTAGATAGTCATTTTTGATTATAATGCCTACAAGCTGTCGTTTATCTAGACTGTGTAAATAAGAGTAAGCATCAGACAGTTCACTATCTTCAATTTGTGCTTCAGAATATCTCTCAATGTATTCTATATCTAAAAGTTTACCATTGACTTCATCAACCCTTTTTCGGGCTTTTGTTATTGTTTCCAGACCATCAAAAACCTGCTGAGCAATCTTTTCATTGTTATCTAGGATATATAGTGCATCTTTAATGTACCTGTCGCTTACACTGTAAATTCTGACTGCATCTTTTATTTTAATCTTATTAGAGCCATCAAGCCTTGATTTTTCAATGCTGTATGCTGCTGTCATAGCTTTCTGGCTTTTGTCTAGATTTCTTCTACCTGAATTTAGTTCAATAGAATAATCCAGTGCATCATCATATGTACCTTCAAATTCTCTATATACTGGTTCTATGCCCAATTCATTACAGGCTTTATACCTATTCCTTCCATCAAGTATTTTACCTTCATAGAGAACAATAGGCATTTCTTGACCTCTATCTCGGAGTGATTGCTTTAAGAGCTCAAATTCATCAAGTTGTGCCATAGGATATATGTTTGCTATATCGTGGTATTTATACTTACTCATTGTCTTGCCTCCACTCTGTTTTCAGTTATGTAATCCTGAATAGTTTTTGTATCTATGTAAATCTTTGCACCAATCTTAGTGTAGGTTAGTACTCCACTGTAAATTAATTTTTTCAACATTGGAATTGAAATCCCAGTATTTTCACTTGTACTTTTTATTGAATAGAGTTTATTGATATTACTCATAATATAGTCCTTACTTTATTTTAAATAATGTGTTAATGACACTAGATGAAAGTCAGCACTTAAAGGCTAAAAAGTAGTACAGTTAGTATGAGAGGATTTTTCTGTAGTAGGTATCGTTTTTAACGATTAAGGAAAGAAGTTGTGTAACTATATTGATAGTAAATTGATGTAAGCTTTCAATAAAATCTTTATAAGTAGCCAAAGAGAGTAATCTTAAACATCTTTCAATTTCATGTAACTCATTTTCAATATATGCTGCTTCTATGCACAAGTTATCATTGATTGCATATTGACACTCGTCTATTCCCATTAAAGAATATTGTGACAACTCAACATGCAACTGCTGTTTATGCACATTATCTAAGGAAGTCAGCGATTCTCTCTTGCTTTTTATAAGATTATCTTGATTCAGAATAGGACGTTTATTAGCTATAGTTACTTACCTTCTATTACAAATGTATACAATTATAACTAAAGATATATTGTTTGGCAAAAAACTACTTTTTCAACATATCTTTAAACTGAGATCTAGTCTTTTTGGAGTATCAAGTTTTCGACTATATTATTTACT
>DATCTA010000131.1:0-3258 GCA_036568165.1 Sulfurovum sp. | reverse complement strand
TGAAACCACATCCCTGCTAAGGATGCGTACTCGTAAGGGTACCGAGGGTTCGAATCCCTCACTGTCCGCCACTATATTCACAAAATCCTCCACAAACCCCTATATAACGTAATTTTCTTGAGTTTTTAGGCGCCCGTTTTTTCATTAGGTCATAGATTATCATAGTTTTATTTAACGAAACAAAGTTAATGTTATTTGTATATTATTAAGAATAATAAAAAATCGAATATATGGGAATTAAAAGATATCTTAAATTAAATTAAAAAACTTTAAATATCATACAATTACTCTACTATTATCAAAAAATGAATAAGAAATTTACTGTAAGTAAAAAAATGCATAAGTTCAGGCATAGAATTAATTATGATATAATTTTTATCTATCGGTGACACAAAATTCTGAACGGTCTCGTAATTATCGAAGCTTTTCAAGAATCTGCTAATGCTAAAACATCTCCATGACTTGTTCTAAGTTAATCTCTACATAACTTTTTTGAAATCCAACACCAACACTAATAGTATCTTGTGCCAATTCATATAAAAGCTCTTTATTTACCTTGCCTGTTTTAATGATATTCTGTATATCTTCCTCGTCATTTTGTGCAAATCTAATGAGTTTTGAAATAATCAAGTCCTCAGGAGACAGAAGTCTTATCTCAAATTTATCCTCAATAGTTATCATATGCGTAGCTCTATCCTCATAGGTTTCATGTAAGAGACCAAATGTACTATTATAATTATAATCGTAGTGTACCTGTTCCAATGTCCCCTTGTCGTTTAACCATACGACAAATAGATCTTCAGGAATTTTAACTGCATACTGCATAATTAAGTCAATATCATCAGATACTCTGCTATTGCAATAATAATGCACTGCACCGCCACCCGTTAGATATGCTTTCACAGGTGTTTTTTTATGTGAGTCAGGGATTGCCTTAGCAATCTCTTTCATCATTTCAATGATAGCTTCTTTAAAGCTTGTAGCTACCACTAGAATCTTCCAGTCATTTTATATTGGTTAAAGCGTTGCATGTCTACACCATTTTTCAGTCCATAAAGCCTTGCCAGACCATTGCCTGTCTCATTCTTGCTGCCATGATATAATCCTACATTTACTTTCGTTTTAAAAGCAAGTTGGACCATTTTATTTGTTAAAAAGCTATACAAATATGCAGCTCTAGCCCTAGCTTCTTTGGATAAGGTTGTATCTTTCGCTAATTCTTGCCATACTCTACTATCTCTACCAGAAACGAGAACTTCATAGAGATCTTTTTCAAATTCCCTTAAAGAGCTATAGTTATTTTCATTTTCAAGTAACTTTTTTAAATCCAGGTTATTGCTCATACTTAAGAGCTTTTCAACAGTTTTATAATCTAATGTCTCTAAAAGTTGATAGAGTTTTCCTCTATTTCCTTTTTTCCAATCTCTAAGAGTCCTTATTGGAACATCTAAAAGAGTGTGCATCTGTTGCTGATTCATGAGATGTCCTTTCTTAAAAATTGAATATATTATAGGCGAATATCGCCTATTTGTCAATAGTCTATTATGGATTTCAAGAAGAATGAAGACAATTTTTCGAGATGTAAAAGCAAAATAATACTTATATCAATAAGTACAAATCTCAAATTGATCCTTAACAATTATCAAATGAGTTCACATTTGCTTTCTTATACAACCGTTATAGAATATGATAGAATATAAAGTTTTCACAAAGACTAGAATTGCAACTTATGGTAGCTAGCTGAAATTCGGGAATAGATTTCATCATGTCACAATATTGGAAGGAAATTCGATGTATATAATAGGAATGAACAAAAGGGGTATAACGAAGATGAAAGTGTTTTTTAAATATTGGATTTTGGTTGTCTTTTGTTGGGCGTTAACCTTATCTACGGTTTCCTCTTCTTCCTGCGAGAAACCTTTTTCAGAAGTTTTCAAAGAAGTCTCTCCATCGATAGTTCGGGTATTTTCGGTAGTTATAGATCCATTCAGTGCGATAAAACGTGTTCAGATGGGATTTTGTACCGGATTAGTGATTGATGATGAAGGTCATATTGTAACAAATGCACATTGTGCATATGGAGCAAGTGAAATCATAATATCGATTGGTGAGAATGATATGCACCAAGCTAAAATCGTCGGTGTCGATCCTATTTCAGATCTAGCGGTCATCAAGCTTAAATCCCCGCAGCTCAAACTTCAAAAAGCACATTTGGGTGTTTCGGAAAATATTTCTATTGGAGAAGAGGTACTGGCAGTCGGATATCCACTCGGGATTGGTAAGACGGCGACACGTGGAATTATCTCAGCTATGGACCGTATTGTCCCACTCTCGACATTCAGTTGGATGGCACCATTTATACAGACTGATGCCGCGTTAAGCCCTGGAAACTCTGGTGGACCTTTAGTGAATCGATGCGGTGAAATCATCGGGATAAACACTCTTCAAGTAGAAAAGGGACAAAATATCAACTTTGCCATTCCGATTGATCTTGTCAGCGATTTAATTCCAAAACTTATCAAAGAGGGGCGGATTATCAGAGCATGGCATGGAATCAATGGACGAATTGTTCCACCTCAGCTAATGTACACGCTTTGGATTCCACCCGGCTTACTTGTCGAGACGATAGAACCCGGCAGTCCTGCTGAAAAGATAAATCTTCAGGGCGGAACCCTTCCTGTGGTTATTGGAACACAGGAATACTTGTTGGGCGGTGATGTGATCACAAAAGTGAACGGTGAGTCTTTAACAGACATGGAAGCAGTTACCCGTATCGCACGATCTTTGAAAGTAGGCGATAAGATAAAGCTAGAGTATTGGAGCAAAGGCACGATACAAACCGCTGAAGTAATTCTTCCTGAACGTCCGATTCTTCCAGGTGACGTCAGTCGATTTCGAGAACAAAGAATACCGAGATAAAAAAGAATAGTTTTGATAATAGCAACCAAAAGAAAGGAAGTTTAAATTGGGGGAGATAAAATGAAATGCAGAATTTCAAGTTCTTGGTTGCTATGTAAGAGAAGTTTACTTCATTTACACTAACCGTAAGTAAATGCCTACTCCTATTATAAAAAATGAAGTGAGCTTTGTTGATTATTTTAGTAAGATAAATTAAGAGAAGTGGGCACATACTATGTTAGTATGTGCCGTATAGTAGAACTTAGGGCTCTTAATAAAATGTCATTAAAAGATGCGGAGAAGACTCAGGGATATTGACTCCTGCATCATCGTATACTGCCATGTGGTGTGCCGATGCAC
>DATCTA010000130.1:0-4493 GCA_036568165.1 Sulfurovum sp. | reverse complement strand
CTTGTGCGTTTAGCTCATCCATAAACGGATCTGGATCAAACTCTTCCATGTTGAAGACACCTTTGCCTTGCCATTTACCTTCAAGCATCAGTTTTGCACCGATCATCGCCGGTACACCTGTGGTGTAGCTGACACCCTGGCTCATTACTTCTGCATAACATTTTTCATGATCGCTCACCTGGTAGATATAGATCGTTCTCTCTTTTCCGTCTTTGATACCTTTTGCAAAAATACCGATGTTCGTTTTACCTTTGGTACGTGGTCCTAAACTTGCAGGATCTGGAAGCAGAGTAGCAAGGAATTCTATAGGAATGATCTTTTGTCCTTTATGCTCCACCTCTTTTATACCAAGCATTCCCACATTTTCAAGACATCTCATATGTGTAAGGTAACTCTCTCCGAAAGTCATGAAGAATCTCATTCTTTTGAGCCCCTTGATATGCTTGACCAGACTCTCCATCTCTTCATGGTAGATGAGGTAGCTGTCTTTTGGTCCCACTTCAGGATAATCCCATACCTGTTTGATCTGCATCGGCTCAGTCTCTATCCACTCACCGTTTTCCCAGTAGCGTCCTTTGGCAGAAACTTCACGAAGATTGATCTCAGGGTTGAAGTTGGTAGCAAAAGGATAACCGTGGTCTCCTGCATTACAGTCAAGGATGTCTATAGTATGTATCTCATCAAAGTAGTGCTTTTGCGCATAGGCACAGAAGACATTGGTCGCACCTGGGTCAAAACCGGAACCAAGCAGTCCCATGATGTTGGCTTTTCTAAACTCTTCATCTCTTGCCCACTGTTCCTTGTACTCAAATTTAGCAGTGTCCGGGTGTTCGTAGTTCGCAGTGTCAAGGTAATCTACCTGCATCTCTTCACACGCATCCATAATGGTAAGGTCCTGGTATGGAAGTGCCACGTTGATGACAATACTTGCACTTGTAGCAGCAATGAGTTCTTTTAGTTCAGGTATAGAGTCTGCATCGACCTGCGCAGTTTTGATCTGTACACCTGTTTTTTCTTTTACATTTGCAGCGATGGCATCACATTTACTCTTAGTACGGCTGGCCAGTGTGATATCTCCAAATGTTTCAGCGTTCATGGCACATTTGAAAGCAACAACATTTCCGACACCGCCTGCACCGATAATAAGGGTTTTTTTAGACATGGGGACTCCTCAAATAGTAATAGGGGTATTTTATCACAAATAGTAGTGATTTACGATATAACTCAGTCCAAATAGCAGAGGCATGAACAAAAGTGTGCTTATCAGGATGAGTGATGTGACGTCTTTTGGCCTGCAGTTATACAAAGAGGCAAGATTGATATTTGCCACTGCCAGAGGCACCATCATCTCCATCAAGATCACGCCTTGCACAAAAAGCGGAAGGTCTGTAAAAGAGAGGAAAACAGCCGTTGCCAAAGGTACGATGATAAACTTTTGGCTGATAGTACCTATGAAGAGTTTTAATTGCAGTTCTTTGATGCGTATGCCCTGCAGGAAAGTACCCAGTAAAAATAGCTGAATAATGATACCGCCATAGGCACCCATCTTCAAGAATTCCACTATTTGGGGGCTCAATGTTATATTATTTATATTAATAAATATAGCAAGAACAGAAGCGGGTATGATAGGTATCTTGATGATGTTGAAAAGAGAATCTTTGATACTGAATGAACCGCGTGAATAGATATATACCCCGATGATATACACAACAAAAACATTGGCGATGTTGATGAGTGTCGTGTAGATAACAGATGCTTCTCCAAAAAGTGCGATACCAAGCGGGATACCGATGTTTCCTGTATTGCCTACAAAACCTGCGATAGAAAAGATAGCTCTCTCTTTTGGATCTTCAAAGATCATTTTACCCAGTGCAATTGTAGGTATCAATAAAACTAAAATGATAGCCAGATAGATAAGCGGAACAAAAATATGTTCACTGTGCAACTTGGCAGTACTGAATCCCCAGATAGTCACAAAGGGTTGCAAAAAATATACAGACATGAGTGTAAGTGTCTTTGTATTCATATCATCCTGGAAGATGCGTTTAGCTATATACCCAAGAAGTATGAAAACATATACAAAGATGATCGAGAGGAGTGTACTTATCATGGGTATGATTATAGCTTATTTTTTTGTTATGTTAGAATCAAGTGAATGCCGTCAAAACTTATCGTTGCAGTCCAACATATGATTATTGAGTCCCTTAGATCATATTGTTGCCTAACATACCTATGCAAAATCCAAGTACAGCACCAAGAGGCGGAGCCCAATGGCGTCTCATCTTTGATTGGGGAGCGATATCTTGAAATATTAAATAAAGGATACCCCCTGATGCAAAGAGCATAGTTGCACCTAATAACACAGTGTGATGACTGAGATAGACATAGCCGACAATAGCTATTATGGGTCCAATAGGAACAAGCAGAAACATCATTCCCAAAATGTTTCGTGTATTGGATCCTGATAATGTTCGAAGTTCACGATACGCATTGAATCCTTCGGGAAGGTTCTGCAAACCGATAAATATTGCCAATAAAGGTGCAGAATGTAAGCCTATTGCAAAAGCTCCTCCCAGTGCAAGGCTTTCAGGAATATAATCTAAAAGCATTGCCATAAACTGAGGTTTTTCTCGGCGATGTAAACCCATCATCCTTTCAATGATAAAAAATACAACACCACCGACCAATAGCCAGATAACACTGTAAAAGGAATGATTGATATAGTTGATACCTTCAGGAACTAAGACGAGTGCCACTGCAGCAAGCAATATTCCGCCACCAAAAGCAATTACAAAATGTCTAAGTTCATTTTCTAACCATTTGGGTCGTATATTTTCCTTAGATGCAATGAGAGCACCAAAGGGTATACAGGAACTGGCAATTAATGTATATAAAATTATTTTTATGACTTCGTCCATGCGCTATATTCACATTTTTAAGTTAGTTATTAGGATGAATATATTGTTCCATTAAATGTTTTAATTTTATATTAATAGTTTATAAAGTGTGTTGCTATGTAAAAAATATGTTAATGTGCCATTTTTTTCGCTAAATACATAGATGTCGGAGCATCTACACTGTTGATATGCATGACTATCCACTCTGGTGTTTTATAGATAAAATTGATCATTTTATTGATATCACCATACTCTTTCCACTGTTTGACAGCATAACTAAGATCGATCAGAAACATATCATGTGCCATTTTATGCATCTCATAGGATGGAAAATCATATTTTTTCATCAGACGCTCTTCATTGGCAAAGTGTTCTTTTACATGTGCAATGTATAGATCTAATTTCTCTTCTAATTGGTTTAGGTTTGATTTGTCCATTCTATAGTTGTCTGCAAGTTTCTCTATCTCATTCAAGATCTTTATCTCATCTTCATGTGTATTTTGCATCTCTTCAACATCCAGGTCTTCAACTTGTTGCACATAAAGTAATGCCATTATGATCTCCTTCAAAATTATATGTGTAATGATACACAAGATCTAATCGTTTAACAATGATATAGATCAAGATAAAAATATCTATAAGGTAAGATATTCAATCTGTAATTAAAGCATTTACTTATTTTAGATATGATTCTTTAATTAGACTTTAGGATAAATGATATGGATTTTTCGTCTTTGGAGACTTGGGGTTACCTTGCTGTGGCCTTTTTTGCGTTTGGTGGATCACTATTTATCGTGGCAGCAGCAGGTGTGTTCAGTTTTATGGGGAAGATGGACCTTACCACAGCACTTGTCATAGCAACTATCTCGAACTATCTTGGAGATATGTTCCTCTTTTATCTTGGAAAATACCAAAAGAAGCAGATCCAGCCCTATTTTGCAAAGCATAAGCGCAAGATAGCATTGGCAACACTTATCATGCGAAAATACGGTGTTTGGGCGATCTTCATACAGAAGTTTATTTACGGTATCAAGACTCTAGTACCGATCTCTATGGCACTCTCCAAATATGACTTTGGCAAGTTTGGTTTCTATAACATCTTTGCATCTATCGTGTTCGTAATGACGATAGGGCTGAGTGCATATTATTCGAGCGAAGCTATCATAGGGATATTTGGATATATCAAGGTAAATCCATGGATCGCTCCGCTGATCTTGTTTACGATCATAGGCGGAGCCTGGTTCGTTATGGAAAATATGACAAAAAAGAAGAAGTAGCCATCAAGAAATTGATTACACTGTGCAGTAAAAAAAACTTACCTTTTACTTTCTACAAATTTTAACCCGTTTCCATCATCTCGATGGGAATGTAGCTAGAAACTTTAGCTATTACCTTTTTCCCTATGCTCTTTCAATGCTTTTTCGTAAAGTTTTTTATCCAATAAGTTTAGAGGAATATAGAGGATGATAGCGGCTACTGCCACATATCCTGCGTAAGGAGCTATCTCGATCAATATATAGCTTGATCCTGGGTCAATCGCATCTTTCAGTGTCTCTGCGAATGCTGCAAGTGTGCCAAAGAGAAGTACTGTCAAGA
>DATCTA010000129.1:0-4583 GCA_036568165.1 Sulfurovum sp. | reverse complement strand
AAAATAGGACGGAAAGCTACGGATCTCACGTTAGACAGCCGGGTTACTCATCCATTTACTTGAAATGAGATAGGGGAGTAACTTATGGAATCAAATCACACTGTAAAGACAAATGTTAGGCATCTGTCAAAGTCAAATAGTGCAAAATCACCTGTAAAATTCACTCAAAAAAATGTTGAACTTGCACAAACCCCTCTTTTTTTTCCAGAAGGATTTGAAAAACTGTTCCTTGCAATGTACTTTGTCACTCTTCCGTATGTTGCTGGGATTTTTTTTCTTTTCTTTTATGTCTCGGGAGGAAGTTTTGAAACCTTTTCATCACTCAATCAGAATCAGGCCTTTATATTGACATGGGCCATAGGGTATGAGATCATTGCCTCTCTTGTCCTGCTTTGGATCTTTAAAATGGCAGTGATTTATGCTAATGAAAGCAGAAAACCGGGAATTCAGCAGCAATTTCGTATACCTTAACCCTAGACTTATAAATCTAGGGTTTTTCTAGGCCAACTCTTTAGCCAAATACTCTCCCGTATACGAACCTGTCTTTTTATATTCTGATGCCAACTGCTCGGGCGAACCTGTAGCGATGATAAGCCCCCCCTTATTTCCACCCTCCGGTCCCATATCGATGATATAGTCTGCATTTTTGATCATATCCAGATTGTGTTCGATCACAACAACCGAATTACCCAATTCCACCAAGTGGTGCAACACACCTGTAAGTCTGTCCACATCGGCAAAATGAAGTCCTGTTGTAGGCTCATCCAGGACATAAAGCGTTTGGCCTGTATCTTTACGGCTAAGTTCTTTGCTTAACTTGATACGCTGCGCCTCCCCGCCTGAAAGCGTCGTAGCATTCTGACCCAACGTAATATAATCTAGCCCGACATCTGTCAATGTTTTCAACTTAACAGCTATGGCAGGAATAGCTTTAAAGAACTTCAGTGCCTCACCTACACTCATGGCCAATACATCTGAAATAGACTTTCCTTTATACAATACTTCACGCGTTTGCGCATTGTAACGTGTACCGTCACAGGCATCACAGGAGACCAGAACATCAGGCAAGAAGTGCATCTCTATCTTGATCTGCCCATCCCCCTGGCACTTCTCACAACGTCCGCCTTTTACGTTAAAAGAAAAACGCCCTATCTTGTAACCGCGTAATTCAGCCTCTTTGGTCTGGGCAAAGAGTTTACGTATCTCATCCATGACCCCTGTATAGGTTGCAGGATTGGATCGCGGTGTTCTTCCTATTGGACTTTGATCAAGGTATATCACCTTATCGAGATTTTCGAGTCCTGTTATCTCTACACCATCTACCTTGTTTACCTTTTTGGCATTGTTGAGTATCTCTCTTGCGACAGGAAGCAGGGTCTGAAGGATCAGTGAACTCTTTCCGCTTCCGCTTACACCGGTGATACATACAAAGTTCTGTAAAGGTATTTTGGCATCGAGGTTCTTTATATTATTGAGCGTCACATTTTTGATCTCGATCCACTCATTTTGAGGTTTGTCATGAGAATAAGAGATATCTTTTTTTCCATACATATAATCAGCTGTCAATGTCTTGGCATTGACCAGTTTTTTCGCATCTCCGGCAAATACCACTTCTCCTCCAAACTCCCCTGCACCAGGACCGATATCAATGATGTAATCTGCTGCATGGATCGTCTCTTTATCATGCTCTACAACGATAACGGAATTTCCTTTGTCTCGCAAAGAGTTGAGTGTACGGATAAGCTTCATGGTATCGCGTTCGTGAAGACCGATGCTCGGTTCATCAAGCACGTACATTACGCCTGTCAGACCGGAACCTATCTGTGACGCGATACGTATACGCTGTGCCTCTCCTCCGGAGATACTTCGTGCATCACGGCTCAGCGTAAGATATCCCAGTCCCACATCATACAGGAAATAGAGTCTTTCAAACAGCTCTTTAAGGATAGGTTCTGCGATCATATTTTCCTGCTCACTCAAGTGAGAAAAGCTCTTTTCATCTGCAAAGTAGTCATAGGTTCTCTCTATAGGCATATCGATGATATCTGCGATATTTTTGCCTTCTATTTTCACTGCCAATGAGCGTGGTCTGAGCCTGTGTCCATTACACTTGTCACACACTTTCTCGGTCATATACTCAGTAAGGTCTTTTTCCTCTTTGAACATATCATGGGCAAACTTGACCACACCCGGCCATTCGCGTTTGAGTTTGTGGCGTTTCCATACGAAGTCAATGACAGTCCCGTTTCCGTAGAGTACGGCTTTTTGCTGATGCGGTTCAAGATCACTGTATGGGATCTTTATATCTATCTCATTTTGTTCACAAAAAGCATTGAGAAATTTAGTGTAATAGCTTTTATTGAAACCATACATGATCTTTACGGCACCTTTATCGATAGAAAGATCCTGATCAATCACTTTTTTGAGATCTATGGCATAGCGGATCCCAAGACCGTCACATACAGGACACGCACCTTTAGGCGAATTGAACGAGAAACTGACAGGCTCCAAAGGTTCAAAGCTCAGTTTACAATCAAAACATGCCAAATGCTCCGAGTAATGGATATGCTGTCTATCCAGTCCCACCTCTTCATAATTGAGTACCTCTATCTCCATCTCCCCGTAACTCTCTTTGAGTGCTTTCTCAACATCCTGCCCTATACGGTCACGGCTTTCTTCTTTCACCACTACCCTGTCGATCACCACTTTGATCGTGTGTTTTTTGGTCTTGGAAAGTTCGATCTCGTCATCAAGGCGAACCATCACACCGTCTATCATCGCACGGACATACCCTTTATGGCGAAGAGACTCGAGCATATCTGCAAAGGTACCTTTTTTCTCTTTGACCAATGGGGCCATAATGACGAGTTTTGATTCATCAGGCAATTTAAGGACCTCTTCGATGATATCTGAAGCAGACATAGAAGAGATAGGTTTACCGCATTCATGACAATGCTGCTCACCTACACGTGCAAAAAGCAATCTGAGATAATCATAGATCTCTGTGATCGTTCCTACAGTCGAACGCGGGTTTTTGGATGTCGTTTTCTGATCTATGGCAATTGCCGGGGTCAATCCCTCGATCTTGTCCACATCTGGCTTTCCGACACGGCCCAGGAACTGTCTTGCATAAGAGGAGAGTGACTCTATGTATCGTCTCTGACCTTCTGCATAAAGTGTTGAAAAGGCTAAAGTTGACTTTCCTGAACCCGAGATACCTGTTACAACAACCAATTTATTTTTAGGGATCTCAAGATTTATATTTTTTAAATTATTCTCTCTTGCACCATATACTTTTATCATATCATTATTCATTCTTTTATCCTATCTTTTTAAAACCACATTTTTTTTATCAACATAACCAGAGCAATCATATAAAGTACCATAAGTGCGATCTTATGATGTTTTGAAGTGACATGGTCTTTGAGCCAAATTCCCATTGCCACGCCGACCAATGAAGCAATTGCGACTATCAGACCGTTGTTAAAGTCTATCGTTCCGGTAGTAAGCCTGCTTATCAACCCTGCCACAGAAGAGAATACCACAAAAAACAGCCCTGCACTTACTGCTTTTTTGATCGGATAGTGCAGTACGCCGACCAATAGAGGTATTAGTATCACGGAGCCGCCAACACCAAGCGTAATTGAGAAGACTCCGATCACCAGACCGATAATAAAAAGCAATGCTTTATTGAGTGTTTTTGTCTTTCCCTCATCCTCATTATGTTGGGAGAAGAAAAGTCTGAAAAGCGCAAATAGCAATAACCCCAAAAAGAGAAACTGCAAGATTATATCTGAGATGAATTGCGTGACATATCCGCCGATATATCCGCCCACAAAGCCCCCAAAGCCTACGAAAATCCCTTCGCCAACGATGAGAGAGCCTTTTTTATAATTCAGATAGGAGCCGTATATAGAAGTAAATACCATTTGAACAATGGAAATACCGATAGCATCTTTCGTCTCAAAACCCAGTACCAAAAGTATAGGTACGAGGATCATACCCCCTCCGATACCAAAAAATCCTGCCAACGCACCGATAGCGGTACCAGCCAGTACTAATTCTACAATCATTTCCACTGCTCCAAAAATTAAGTTGGAAGTATAACATTTTTCTTAATGTTTACACTAATTTGGTTATACTGATACTATACAAACAAAATAAAAACCAACATAGAAGAATGCAAATGTCATTTATAACACAAAACGTTAAAAAACTATTTTCATACTGGATGATGATCTTGAGTATTCTTTTACTCTCTTCAATTGTCTACTCTGTGAACCAGCTTATAGAAACCGGGAGGAAAGCTAAGAGCATAAAGGTTGATTATGCTGAGCTGCACGGTGTTCAATATGGTCTTTTTAACTCTACTATTTGGACAGAAAAGATCTCTACTGTTGTAAATCAAAAGATCGATGAATTTGATTTTACGGGGACAAACCGCGAAGAGATCAAAAAGTATGTGGAGACCATCGTAGATACGCTCATCGTTGAAGCAGATAAAAAGGTACGTAGAGAAAATAAAAAAAGAGGATTTTTCAATAGTATACTGGGTGACACAAAACAAAAGATCACGGATGAAC
>DATCTA010000128.1:0-10622 GCA_036568165.1 Sulfurovum sp. | reverse complement strand
ATCCAGTAAAGGGATCTTTTGGATAGGATGATCTCCATAAATTTATCGGTTCCAACCTCTTTTACAGTGAGTATGAACAGTACCCATCCTCCCAAACTTCCGGCCAGAGCAAGACCTGAAGCACCAAATGGATGCATGAGTATCAGTGATGCCGAAACAGAAGTGATGAGAGAGTAAATTGCAATCTTCGCTGCCTTGCGATGTCTGTGTGAGGCATAAAGAAACAAAGAAAAGAGTTTTGCCAGTCCGAAAGGAAGCAGACCTACCATATACATTTGAAGTACGTGAACTGTTTCCAGTGTTTGAACTGCAGTAAACTTTCCTCTTTCAAATAGTAGCCAGACAATAGGTTCTGCAAGCAAGATACCGCCGATCATCGCTGCACCTAACAAAAATGAAAGCAGCCAAAAAGCCTGGTTAAGGTTTTTGTATGCCAGGATTTCATTATTGTTCTTAAGTGCTTTGGAAACTGCAGGAAAAAGGACTGTAGCCGTAGCAATCGCAAAAATGGCAAGTGGAAGCTGGAAGATTCTGTTCGCATAAAAAAGATAGGAGACAGAACCCGTCATAAGAAAGGTTGCCAAAAGTGTATCGACAAATGCTGATATCTGCGGTGTGGAGTTACCGAGTATCCCAGGTAAAAAGAGCTTCTGAAAATGTTTTTTCTCTTCCAGTACATCCTTGGTCTTTCTGTACTTCCACCCTCCTAATAGGATCTTGTGAAGATTGAGCTTGTTGAGTACGAAAATATGTGCAAGTAACTGCAGAAGACCTCCGATAAGTACAGAAAAACTGAGTGCATATGCTACTGTTTTTGGATCTTCTTTCATGTAGATGTAAAGTGCTGCGATCATAGAGATATTAAGCAGTACAGTGGACATGGCTGTTGTGGCAAAATGGTTTTTGTACTGAAGCAGTGTAGCCAAGAATGTAACGATGAAGATGAGGTCCAAGTACCAAAAGTTTATAGCGGTCATAGGTGCAGTTTTACCTATCAGTTCACTGTCCCATCCCCATGCTAGTAATTTTGTAATGGGTTCAGGAAAAAACGTGATAAGCAGCGAAAATGCGGTCAAAAAGAGTAAAAAGCGTAAAAAGATAGCTGTCGCAAAGACCCCTTTGTGCCTGCTTGCTACAAAAGAAGGCATGAATGCCTGGGTAAATGCACCTTCTGCAAAGATACGGCGAAAAAGATTCGGTAGTTTGAACGCGACAAAGAACATGTCACTCCACATTGATGCTCCCAAGGCAGAAGCCATAAGCACATCACGACCCAGACCGGTAATACGTGAGATTAATATTCCAAAGCTGTTTGTGAAGATTGATTTGAGGCGCATGATACTCTTTAGTGTTTGATTAATTGTATTTTAGCATAGAAATACCTAACTTCTCTTCTGAAATCAGGTTCGATCACATGCGTTGTTTTATATAGAAGAAGTAAAACATGTCAAATTGACATATTTATCAATCTGGAGTAAAACTCTTGATATACTTTGACAACAAAATGAAAAAGGGCTAACATGATAGTAGGTATAGAAGGTACAGTGGAGAGAAAAGAGCCCACTTTTGTACATGTAAATGTGAACGGATTGATCTATGAAGTAATGGTATCTATCAATACATCTAATGCGATCAAAGAGAAAAAAGTCAAGCTTTTTGTCACACAGGTGATACGTGAAGATGCCAATCTTCTTTTTGGATTTATGGATATAAATGAAAAGAAAATGTTTGACACTGTACTGAAGATAAACGGTGTAGGACCCAAAGTCGGGTTGGCTATCTGTTCTACTTTTACACCTGCTACTTTTGCAAAAGTAGTATCCTCAAAGGATGTGAGTATGCTTAAACGTGTTCCGGGTATCGGGCCTAAAGCGGCAGGTAGGATCTTGGTGGATCTGGCTGATTTCATCGTAGATGGAGATGAATCAGATGTCAACAGCAGTGCATTGGCTGAAGCGACGATGGCACTTGAGAGTTTAGGATTTAAAAAAGATGCCATCCAAAGAGCACTTCACGGCTGCAGTGGAGATACGAGTACACTTGTCAAGGAAGGATTAAAGAAATTACAACGTTTGTAAATGCACTACCAAATACTATATCCGATCTTGAAATTCAGTGAATTTTTAAGCTCCTCATCTAGTTGGTGGCCGTATGAGAGTGTCACAAACCATTTGTCATTTATCCTGTATAAAAGTGTTGAAATGATGGAATGAGCAGGATCATTGGTAGTAAATTTACTTTCGGCGTAAGAGTAGGCGATGTTCGCATAAAAATTTTTAGTAAAAAAGTAACCGCTACCCGTATAGAATGTCTGAACATTTTGTAAAGGGCTGATAACTTCATCGTCATTGATAAAGGTATAGCTGGTTCCTGCAAATATTGATTGTGCTGCTTGAGGATAATAGACCACAGAACCATAGAGGGTTAAATCAGTATTATTTCCGGCAAAATCATATGTAGGCAATTTAACTCCCAGTCCAAGTCCTACCTTTAAAGAACTATTGAGTCTGAATTTTCGTTTTACTTTAAGGGTGGTATCCAGCATACCTTGATCAGTATCTGCAGTGTAGTATCCGGTTCTTAATGAATAACTCCAATCATTCAGATAATAACTGGTCTGAAATTTGGTCGTATGCTGTGTTTCTCGGTCAAGTAACTCTTCATCATTGCTAAACCCGTAACCCAAACTTACATCCAGGCTTCCGTTCTCTCTTTCAGGAAAAAGAAGCATATTGGTTGGACACCCTTTATCATTGACCTCACTGAGAAAAGGAGTGTTGGGACATTGGTCTCTACCATCAGGAACTCCGTCCATATCTTGATCCTGGTTAGATTGTGCATGAGTAAATGTAAAGAGTGCAAGGCTTAGCAAAAGAATTTTAGTCGTCATCGTGTTCATCCTCTATATGATCTTCAGTTTCGTTCTCTATGTGGTCTTCGGTCTCATTTTCGATATGATCTTCGGTTTCATTCTCTATATGGTCTTCAGTCTCATTTTCGATATGATCCTCAGTCTCATCCTCTATATGATCTTCACTTTCATCTTCGATATGATCTTCAGCTTCATGTTCGTGTTCATATTCTATTTCGGTTCTCTCTTTGGTTTTGGAGATCCTTTCGCTTTTATGATCATACTTTGGTTTTGTATATTTTTGTAATTCTTTGATGGCCCGGTCACTATGACGGCTTTGGGTAATGGATTTGAGTTTTGTAATGGCATCTATGCGTTCTTTTTCCTGCATATGAACGATCTCTTTTTTAAACGCATTCATCAGCATAAAACGTTCTTCTACAGGGGCATTTCGAATGGCTTCTATTTGTCCATCTATGTTTGCATATAGAGTTACAAAAGATAACAGTGACATCAGTAAATATTTAAAAAAACGTGTTTTGATGACTATTCCTTTGCAAGATGCTGAAAATTCAATGTGATTTTTGTACCGTGTTCGATCTTACTTTGAATATTCATACCTATATTGAGTTCATTGCATAGTTTGTTGACAATATGCAGGCCAAGTCCTATGCCTCTGTCCTGTTCTTTATAGTAACGCTGCATCACCTTGTTGACATTTTTGATACCTTTACCTGTATCCTCTATGATGACACTCTCATTGATGATAGTTACTCTGACCTCTCCATGTGCTTTATTATATTTTGCAGCATTGCTTAACAAATTGTCTAAAATGCGTATCAGCAGTTCATGATTGGTCGTTTTGATCAGTTTATTGTGTTTGTTAAATATATAAGAGAGATCAGGATAGATGTTTTGAATCATTTTCAAACGCTCTTCTGTCAAGGCACTGATGTCAATACTTTCACTTTGGGAAGGTGAGTTATGTAGAAAACTTTTCAGATTGTTCTGCAAACGTAAAAGGTTGTCAATGCTTTTTGAAAGCCTGTTTATATAAGGATCTTCTCCTTTTTCATCTTTGAACATCTTAATGTTGAGTATCATGGAAGTGATAGGCGAATTGAAATCGTGCAGTATATCTTTAATGAACTCATCATTTAAACGTAATGCCTTTCTGATAGGGTTCAGGCTATAAAAAGTAAAAAACAGCGCTACAGAAAAGAGAAGCAGTGAGGCCAAAAAGAATCTGATCCATAATGAATAACGGATACTTTGTAAATCTGCATGAAGTTTATCTGTAGCATAGGTGATCTTCATATAGTATTTTTTTGATTTGGGGATCGTAAAATAGGCATAGGTTCCGTCATTGTCATAGAGTCTGTTAAGTATTTTTTCATTTTGAGGAGCAAAATCAAAAGAGAACTGCTCACATTCAAGAGAATAACTGCAAAGCTGCATCTTTTGCAAAAGGCTGTTCCTGTATTCTGTTTTTTTTGTATGATAAAGTTCAAGAAAAAGTAATACAAGAAGTATCTCTAGAAGGGAGAAAAAAACAAGAAAGTTTTTAAAGAGGGATTCTTTTTCATAATTTTTCAAGAATATACCCTTTGCCTCTTATATTCTTGATATCAATATCTAATTTTTGCTTGATCTTGGTAATGGCCACACGCAAAGCAGTATCGGATATATGATCAAGACACTCATAGAGTTCCTCTTTGATGATCACTGAACCACATTGGGATAAAAGTTTCTCAAAGATCTTCAATTGCACATTACCTAGATCGATGATCTCTCCATTGTATCTTATGATCTGTGAATGCGGGTCAAACTCTAAATGACTGTAAGTGAGCGTAGTTGTGGTAAATTTTGCAGCGATACGGATAAGTAGCTCTTGAGGGTCAAATGGTTTTTTAATATAGTCAATGGCTCCCAGTTTAAAGCCTTCTGACATAGAATTCATATCTGTAAGTGCGGTAATGAATATTGTTGGTGTGCTATCTTCAGCGAATCGTAGAGATTTAAGAAGCTCTATACCGCTACCTTTAGGAAGATTGATATCAAGCAGATAGAGGTCATAGGAGTTGTTGAAGGTCAATGTCTCTGCCTCTTCTATACAGAGTGCAGTATCTACATCATATCCTTCTTTTTCAAGAAAGAGCTGCAGTGTTTCGCTGAGTATATGATCATCTTCAAGCAGCAGCAGTCTCATCTAGTTTAGCTCCTTACGTATAGTTTACCATTTGGCTATATTTTACCAGTCTTTGTGTTACCTAAGTGTTACTATAAGGTATCAGGTTTGTGGAATGATCCGTCTGGCTGAAACGAACGTATCCGCATACTTTCCATGTGTTACAGGTGAAATGATGATACCATCCTTTTTAGATGCGGCATGAATGAAGTTTCCATCGCCGATGTAGATGCCCACGTGTGTGATAGGGATACCTCTTTTTTTGTCAGTGAGGAAAAAGAGAAGATCTCCTTTTTGCAGATTGTCCTTTTGTACGACCTGACCTTTTTGGGACTGTTCCCATGCAGTTCTAGGCAGATTTATATGGTGTTTTTTGTAAAGGTACTGTACATAGCCTGAGCAGTCGAAACCTTCTGGTGTAGTACCTCCCCAGACATATTTTCCGCCTTTAAAGTATCTGGCATCCTCCAAGAGCTTTTGTTTGTCAACTTCAGATATTTTGTAGGTTTTTCCTTCTTTTTGTGCTGCTGCTTGTGCCTGTGCGATGCGCTCTTGGTGCAGACGGGCTGCTTCGGCCTTACGTGCAAGATACTCTGCACGGTGCAGTTCATCATAGATGGCTTGAAGGGAGTATTCTGTAGCTTTTTGATTTAGAAAGGCGTTCTCTGTATGTTCTAGCTCCGCACTATGAACAATGTTGCCTTTGTGGTCTGTGATGGTAAAAAGGCTTGCACAAGAAAAAGAAATAACACATAAAGATGCAAAAAAAGGCCTTAACATGATCCCATCCATATTTTTTTATACTATAGCACAAAAAATATGAATGATGCTTTTTTAATGAACCGTTCCGCAGAAGTTTCCATCACATCCGTTTACAGTTCCGGAAAATTTGGAGTTGTCTATAAAGAATTTCAAGATACGTTCTTTACGCTGTTTAAATGATGGACTTTTGAGACTGGCAAGGGCTTCAGGTTTATCTTTATGTATCTTTTCAAGTTTTCCCGGAGTTTCAAAAAAGAATTCCCAATCATCCTCATCGATCTGTTTGGCCATGTAAAATGGTGTACCATGACAGGAGGTACAGAGTTTCTGTACGACCCTTAACGCCTTTGTATCATATTTTTCAGCAGCATGTATAAAAGAAGTGACAGAGAAGATAAGAAACAGCATAACGGTTTTTTTCATTATAAAAGCCCTTTTTTGGACCTATTCTAATCATTCTATGTGTATTTTGTGTGTAGCTGCAGTTGTATAGGCCTTCTAATAGGTTATAATACGTTCCATGAATAATCAGACCATCATTATAGGAGGGGGAGCAAGTGCACTTATGCTTGCTGCTTTGCTGCCTAAGAACACTGCTACCATTTTAGAAGCCAATGCCAAATTGGGTGCCAAGATACTTGTTTCAGGTGGAGGCAAATGTAATATCACCAATGCGTTGATGGACACACAATACTTTCTTGGTGATCCGCACTTTGTGCAGCAACCCTTGAAAAAATTCAATGAAAAAGCGCTTTTAAATTGGTTGGATAGGCAAAATCTGCACCCAGTTCTCAGAAAAGAGACGCAGTATTTCTGTAAAGATTCTGCCAAAGAGTTGTTGGGGATATTTCAAAAAGAGAGCAGAAAACAGAAGGTCTGTTTGAATGAAGAGGTTTTGGAAGTCTCAAAACGCGATAGTCTCTTTTATGTCAGAACAAAGAAACAAACCTATCAAGCCAAAGTGGTGGTGGTAGCTTCCGGAGGGCTTAGTTACCCTCAACTGGGTGCCAGCAGCATTGGGTATGAGATAGCACGGTCATTTGGCCATACGATCGTAAAAACGGCACCTGCGCTTGTAGGCTTCACAGTACAAAAAGAGCAATTCTTCTTTAAAGAGCTTTCGGGTGTTTCTACAGATGTGATCATACGTGTTGAAGAAAACATCTGTGAAGGTGCTTTGCTCTTTGCACATAAAGGCATGAGCGGACCTGCCGTGCTTGATGCATCACTTTATTGGGAAAAAGGAAAGATAGAGATAGATTTCCTTCCGCATTTTTCGTGGAAAAATATAGAAGGAAGCAAAAAGAACATATCATCAATTCTCCCTATGCCAAAGCGTGTTACCAAGGCATTTCTGCTACAATTTCGACTAGAGGATAAACCCTATCATCAACTCACATTGAAAGAACGCGAAATACTTCAAACATTAAGTTCCTACAGCTTTGCACCAGCAGGAACTTTTGGTTATACCAAAGCGGAAGTGACCAAAGGCGGTGTGGCTACATGTGAAGTCGAGTGTAGTACGATGATGAGTAAAAAGGAAGAGGGGCTTTATTTCATAGGGGAAGTATTGGACGTGACAGGGAGACTGGGAGGGTATAACTTTCAGTGGGCATTTTCAAGTGCCTTTAGCTGTGCTGAAAGTTTATCAGGCAAATATCAATAAATTATTGGGAGAAAAGTAGTGAAAATCAGAATACTATTGGGAGTATTGTCCGCTGCATTATTGAGCGGATGTGTGGGAACACCAGATACCACCGGGGGAGAAACTAAGGTTTGGAGATCTGCACAGAAAAATGAGTTCTTGAAGATACTCGAAACAGACAAATACCTTTCTATATGTAATCAGGAGGCATTGTATGAGAAAGTAAAGGAGAATCAAAACTCCCAACTTATGACCAAAATGCTTGTGGCTTATACAAAAAATCTTGCAAACGGATGTATCGTGAACCCAACGCTTACCCAGAAAGTAGGAGGAAAGACGAAAGAGACATATGGCATATATACTCAACAGGTGAGTGAATCAGATATCAAAATGAAGCTCAAAGCCGGTCAGAGCATAGAGAAGATACTCAAACCTTATGTACCAGAATACAATCAGTTCGCATGTCTTATAAGAGTACATAACCATTTAAAGAACGATAGTAAAGTTTCTGCAACTACACTGCGCAAAATTCGTTTGAATATTGAAAGGGTCAAGCTCATGAAACCGGGTCTTGGACAAAATTACGCATTGATCAATATACCTGAGTTCGTAGTAAGGATCATTGAAGATAAAAGAACAGCTGTTATGATGAACGTTGTTGTAGGTCAGAGAAAAATGAAAACACCTATATTCTCTGCAGATCTGGCTTACATCACATTAAACCCTCAATGGAGTGTTCCTGATAGTATTGCCAGAAATGAAGTGATCCCTGATCTGTTGAAAGATCCGAACTATTTGACAAAAAACCGTATGGTAATGCGTGAAACCTATGATCTGAATTCAAAAGCATTAACGCCAAGTTCTGTGGATTTGAAAAAATATGTAGGAGGAAAAGGACATGTGCCATTTAAATTTATTGAAGTACCTTCCAAGAAAAATGGCTTAGGACGTGTTAAATTCATTTTCCCTAACCACCACTCTGTTTATATGCACGATACTCAGCAAAAACATCTCTTTAGCAGAAAAGTCCGTACCTACAGTCATGGATGCGTAAGACTTGCAAAACCATCGCTGATGTTAGATTATATTTCGAAAAACTATACATCGACATCTCCAGAAGAGATCAAAGCAAAATATGATTCTTTGAAAACGAATCATGTAAAGATCACCAAGAGACTGCCAGTGCATACAGCATATTTTACAAGCTATATGGATGAGTGTAATAACCTTTTACAATTCGATGATGTATATGGTTTTGACAAGTTACACAAACTCAACTTCCAATACAAATGATGATGACAAGGGCTTGGCTGATCTTAGCTGATATCCTTGTCCATCTTTTACTGCTCTTTTCTCTTATACTTTTTATTGTAAAGGATACGCATATGGAAAAAGAGAAAACCCTGATCAAAAAAGATCTTTTCGATGTCGATCTGAATGAGAGATTAACGTTGTTATCAGCCAAAATAGGAGACCCTGTATTTATACGTATCTTTAAAGAGGAGTCACTTCTGGAAGTATGGATAAGATCAGGGGATGAGTATCAGCATCTAAAAGATTATTTTATCTGTGCGTATTCTGGCTATCTTGGACCTAAATTACAGGAGGGGGACAGACAGGCTCCTGAAGGTTTCTACAAAGTCAAAAAACACCAACTCAATCCAAACAGCAAGTTTCATCTCTCCTTTAATTTGGGATTCCCCAATGCATATGACCGCGCACATGAACGTACCGGTTCATATCTTATGATACATGGAAACTGTGTCTCTGACGGATGTTACGCTATGACAGATGAAAAGATAGAAGAGATCTATGCTTTGGTAGAGGGTGCATTAAATATGGATCAGAAATATGTACAGATACATGCCTTTCCATTTCGGATGACAGATGCAAATATGGCACTTTATGGCAATAGTGAATGGTATGATTTCTGGGCGAACCTTAAAGAGGGGTATGATTACTTTGAGCTTGAAAAACTGCCACCTTATGTCAAAGTAGAAAATAAACAATATATCATCAATGAAGCAAATGAATAGTTATTTGATCCTATTAAAACTTTTATACTTTTTCAGAGTTTTATTATCTTAATTCATTAATTTTTCTGATACAATGTAAGATGAAGATGTGATTGAGATACAACAATTGATGTATAGTCGATCATAAAAGACTTCATGCTGGTGATCTGTTGATCTAAATTATGACCTATTGAATGATTAGGAGAAATTGTAATGGAAAAAGCACTTAAAGAGAAATTAGAAAAAGTTGTAGAACTCGTGAATAACGTGATGGCAAATCCAGATGTTGAGATCGATTATTGTATACCTGAAGTAGCAACGACATCAGATAGTTGTGATATTTCCGGAGATCCTTATATACATTTAAAATATATAGCAGGTGGAACACATGCCATGGAGCAAAATATACCTTTGAAACGTGATTTAGATAAGACTCCAGAAGATTTGGCAAATCTCGTAACGTTCAAAATAGAGCAGTTTATTGAAGAGATAGATTCTGTTGAAAACGGTGCACAGTAAGGTGTTTATCGTCTGGTAAAGACTATAGATTTCTAGAGTCTTTACTATTTTCCCCGTTATTTGTAATATTTTTTATTTTTGTACATTCCGATAACATTTTTCTTTAATATGGGTCTTATGGTGGTTTCATTATAATGGTGAATATCCATGAAATAATTACTATTGAACGTTGTATTATGGTGATCATACAGCATTTGTTAAAACACTTGTAGTTGTTTCAGTGAAGAGTATTGTTCAAATGTGTGAGTGAAAGTTTTATAAATGCCAATGATCCAAGATAGGAAATAGATGGATATCAGTAATGAGCTTATATTGATATGGAATCAGTTTGTCGCCTTTTTTGCAGTTGAACCTGACAAACTGAAAGATCCTGAGTTAGCTATCAGAATGGTACTACAGTTCTTTTTGTTTGTTGCGTCTGCCTTTTTTTCCGGTTCTGAAACTGCGCTTTTCTCTTTGTCCAGACTCGATTTAGAAAAGCTGCGTAAGGAGCGTCATCCTGCCATCAACAAGCTTCAGCGATTATTGGATCAGCCCCGGCAATTGATCATCTCCATTCTTTGCGGCAATGAGATCATTAATGTAGCCGCGGCTGTAAATATGGCCGGAATCCTCGTTTATTTGTACGGAGATACTCGTGCG
>DATCTA010000127.1:0-2466 GCA_036568165.1 Sulfurovum sp. | reverse complement strand
AGCAACGATCCTTTTCTCAACCTCTGATATCTTTCTGTTCTTCTTTTCCAAACCGACAAAAGAACGCTCTATCGCTTCAAGAAGATCAGACTGTTCTATCTCTTTTTTATTGAATCTTCCCGCCAGAAGGGCAGCTTCGTTGATGATATTTGCCAAATCAGCACCGGCTAGCCCTGCTGTCTGCTTTGCTACAACATTCATATCGACATTGTTAGCAAGTTTAACCCCTTTTGAATGCACTTTCAAGATTGCTAAACGTCCGTCATAGTCAGGTTTGTCAACGAGTACCTGTCTGTCAAAACGTCCTGCCCTGAGAAGTGCAGCATCGAGTGTTTCAGGTCTGTTGGTTGCTGCCAGAACGATAACAGGAGTATCGGTACCAAAACCATCCATTTCTGCCAGAAGCTGGTTGAGTGTCTGTTCTCTTTCATCGTTTCCACCCAGCTGTCCTCCGCTTGCACGGCTTTTACCGATCGCATCGATCTCATCGATAAAGATGATTGAAGGGGCTTCTTTTTTGGCTTGTGCAAATAGATCACGTACACGGCTGGCACCGACTCCTACGAACATTTCAATGAAGCTTGAACCGCTTACAGAGAAGAAAGGTACAGAGGCTTCACCTGCAACTGCCTTTGCCAATAGTGTCTTACCGGTTCCCGGAGGTCCTACTAGAAGCAAACCTTTTGGGATCTTTGCACCAAGTTCGATATAGCGTTCCGGGAATTTGAGAAAGTCAACGATTTCTTTTACTTCATCTTTGGCTTCCTCGACACCCTGAACATCATGAAACTTCGTATCAGGTTTTTCCGAGTTGATGAGCTTGTCTGCTTTCCCCGCACCCAGGATGCCGCCGCCCATGCCTTTGGACATCTTTTTAGCCAAGAATATCCAGATACCAAAAAAGATCAGGATAGGAAGCAGAGAGCCTAAAAGATCGGAGAAAAACCCTCCACCCATGATACCTTCATAGGTAATATTCTTTTCTTCCAAAAGAGGAATGAGTTCTTTGTCATAGGTAGGCACATTCTGCGCTACAAATCGGGTTTTACGTCCGTCAACATCTGCAATCGCTTCAATCGTGCTAGGTGTAAGTTTGACAGAGGTCACATTTCCCTTTACGATCTCACTTTTGATTTCTGAATATTTTACTGTTTTGGTCTGTGTGACATTGCTGCTGCTGTCTAGCATATTCCCAAGTCCATCACCTTCACCTACAAATGATTTGAATAGCATGATGATAACAATAGAGAAGATAGCAAATGCCAACAATGGATTATTGTTGAAAAAATTATTGCTGTTATTTTGATTGTTATTATTTTGGTTATTCATTTATTTCCTTCTTAATATATTAAATCTAGTTTTTCTTATAAACAAGTGTAACCCATTCATCTTTGAGAATTCTTTCTAAAAGTGTGAGTTCATTGAACGATTCAACTACTTGGTCCTCTTTTTTATCTAAAATACCTGAAAGAATCAAGATACCATCGTCTTTACAGGCAGATTTTAAATCTTTTGCTATGAATTTGAGTACATCAGCTATGATATTCGCTATGACCACATCATAGGTTTTTTCAGCTTTATCTATGGAACCTTCCCAGAGTTTGTCATAGGTTTCTTGATTAAGCGCAAAGTTCTCTTTACAGCTCTCAACAGAAAGAGGATCTGTATCGCAAAGTTCTACATTTGCACCCAATTTTTTACATGCAAGTCCGAGGATCCCTGAACCACATCCCACATCGATAACGCTGTCTGCTCTCTTCACATAGTTGCTGATAGCACCTAAACATGAAAATGTTGTAGCATGATGCCCCGAACCAAACGCAAGTGCAGGGTCGATCTTGATATTGATACGATCTTCCTTTGCTTCATACCAGCTTGGAAAGATATAAAATTTACCCGCTTCTATGGGCTCTATAGAGTCCTGATAGGTCTTTATCCAGTCTACGTTTTCTTTCTCTTCAAGTTGGTAGCTCATCTGAATAGAGCCGTTTAACTCTTGGGCTAAGGATACAAGAGCATCTTTAACGAAAGTTAAATCAGATTCACTCCGTACGATGATCTGTCCATGACCCAACTCCAGACCTTCATCATAAATATTTGAAATGAAATCAGCTATGGTATCTACAAAGTCGTCATCAAGAGTGACAGTGAGTTCATAATATTTATCTTGCATTTGCTACCTTAAATGCCTCTTCTAGATCTAGTGTACCTTCGTAAAATGCTTTGCCAACGATCGTTCCATCGATACCGGCATCAATGAGTGCATTGATATCTGTCATGTCTTTCAAGCCTCCTGAAGCGATCGTCTCAAGGCCAGAGGCTTTTTGGATCTCCAAAGTAAAGTCGATATTCACTCCGGTCATCATGCCGTCACGTCCTACATCTGTACAGATAATCGCCTGGACACCGGCATTGGCAAACTCTTTTGCAAGATCAGTGGCCTTCATGTTGCTCACTTCTCCCCAG
>DATCTA010000126.1:0-2521 GCA_036568165.1 Sulfurovum sp. | reverse complement strand
TGAAATGCATGAGAGGAGAATCGTGATGAGATTGAAACAGTTTTTTCAACTATTGATAGTTGCTCTTTTTGTTTTTTCTTATCAAGAAATTACGATCCACTCCAAGCAGCACCTTATTGAAACAGTAACAGAATGTCACCTTTGTGATGCTGTAGGGCACTTGGACCTCCATCATCAGCAGGAAAGTTCTCCACTTGTTATCAATGAACATTTTGCCATTAAAGTGCATGAGGTTGAAGAGAAGAAAGTCGTGCAGGCTGCTTATGATCTTACCCAAAAACCTCAGATACGTATGGTTGACTTTGACGGGTTGTATACTACGCAGTTTGATACACCATCGTTGGGATATTTCTCCACAGCTCCACCCTGTCCCTTTTCATAACCAATAATAAATCATAAAACTACAAGAAAACATTAGAAAATTTATATAAGGAAAATTATGAAAAAAATATTGATGATGAGTGCTACAGCATCAGTGATACTGCTTGCACAGGAGATAACAGAATTGTCGATTGAAGAACAGCTTGCAAGTAAAAAGGTGAGCAGTGAGAAATCAACAAGTGGATACATGCCTGACATTTCATTGATAGTGGATGCATCTTATAATCATATCTCTTTTGATGATGAGGAACATACGGATCATCTTGAGATACCAGGGTTTATACATGCTGGGGCTGATACACATGCTGATCATATGCATACACCGCTCGGAGGCAATGAGGGTTTTAACTTTAACTATGCAGAACTTGGTTTAAGTGCATCTGTCGATAGTTATTTTGATCTTTTGGGTGTCTTTCATATGACTGAAGATAGTTTTGAAGTTGAAGAGGCGTATGCTACGACAAGATCACTGCCGTATCACATGAGGGCGAAAATAGGAAAGTTTAGAAGTGACTTTGGTTATATCAACAATAAACATGAACATAACTACAACTTTGCCGATATTCCTTTGATTTATTTGGCGCTTCTTGGTGATCACGGTATCAATGAGGTAGGGGCACAGTTTCAGTATGTATTTCCACTTCCTGTCTATGTGATGGCTGGTATTGAAGCTTTACAGGGTGAAAATGAGTTGAGCTATGGTATTGATGGCTTTGGAAATGTAGAGGATGTCTCACCTCCAGGATTATGGGTAGGTTACCTCAAGACGTCATTTGATCTTAGCGGAGGTACACTTTTAGGTGGAGTAAGCATTGCAAAAGGAAAGACACGTATCAACCATTTAGAAGATGAGCATGCACATGAAGAGGAGATGGAAGAGGCAGAAGGTCATGCATTTGCGGGTGATACAACGATTTACGGCATAGATCTGGTCTATAAAAAATATTTTGCAGCAGATCATGCGATCACATGGCAGAGTGAATACCTCTCTAGAGATATGGAGGGTACACAGTACAATGCAGAGGGAACAGGAACGGCTCTAGAAAAAAAACAGGCCGGTTTCTATAGTGAATTGATCTATCAGGTTGATAGAAACTGGAGAACGGGTGTACGCTACAGTGGGATCACAAAAAATGATGTTTCCCTTAATCCTGACATTACAGATGATATCTATATTGCATCAGCTATGGTAGAATATCATTTCAGTGAGTTCAGCCGCGTGAGATTAGAGTATGATTATAATAGTGCTTTGTACACGGATGAGGGTGAGAAAAATAATCAGAACCAGATCTCCCTGCAGTTCAATTATGCGATCGGTGCACATGGTGCACATGCATTTTAGGAGTAGATCATGAAAGTTATTTTACTGTTTTTGCTAACGTTTAGTGCAGTATTTGCGAAACTGAATGTGAGTACTGCCTACCCTTACATTGAGGAGCTCACTAAGATCATTGCAAAAGAGAAAGTAGATGTAACGGTCCTTTCCCGTGGAGATTGGGACCCTCACTTTGTGGTACCAAAGCCTTCGCTTGTTTCCAAACTTCGAGACACGGATGTACTTATTCTTAATGGTGCATCTTTGGAAATGGGATGGTTACCGCCACTTATTGAGAGTTCTCACAATGTAAACGTGCAAAAAGGTGCAAAAGGATATTTGGATCTGAGTCAATATGTGAAGCTTCAGGATATCCCTAAAGAGGTAAGTCGTTCTATGGGGCACGTACATGAAGAAGGAAATCCCCACTTTGCTTTAGATCCACACAATATGATACCGCTTGCAGAAGTCATCATGCTTACGCTTGCACTGCATGATGAAGCAAACTATGATTTTTATAAAAAGAACTTTGAAACATTTAAAACTCATTGGCAGAAAAAACTCAAAAATTATGATACTAGGATGAAAAAATGCAAAGGAATGAAGGTGGTCCAGTACCATGAACTCTATAACTATTTTTTAAGACGTTATGGGATCATGTCCATAGATAACCTTGAACCGATCCCTGGGATCAAGCCCAACTCAAAACATGCTTTAAAGCTAATCAACGAGATAAAAGATCAGGATATCAAACTTATATTGCAAGATGTCTACCATGAGCACAAGACGGCAAAGTTCATTGCAGAAAAAACAGGAGCGAAAGTG
>DATCTA010000125.1:0-9779 GCA_036568165.1 Sulfurovum sp. | reverse complement strand
CTCACCTGCCATACCTGTTTCCAGGTTTTGCAATGTTCCTTCAAGTTCTACGCCATCCACCATTGCATGATAGGCTTTATATTCTGCTCTTGCATGCCACATTTCATTGATTGCTGCTTCTCTGAAATGGCGTGAGATAGCGTGCCATCCTTCCTCTTCAGCAATATCTGCAAAAAGATCATACTTGTTACGTGCCATACTTTCACCCGCAAAAGCTTTCATAAGGTTTACAGCAGTAAGATTCTCAGTCGTGCACTTCATCTCTTGACCGCAGCATACCAATTTACCGCCACCTACATTTTGAACTTCTACTTCGTTACCGCATTTTTCACATGTATATGTTTCGTACTGTCTCATTTTTTCCCTTTTTTATTTAATATTTTTTTGAATATCTGCTATAAACTCAGTGATATCATCATGTAATGATTGCAGGTCTTCTTCATGTTCAACTTCATCAGCAAGTATTTCAGAGACGATATCGTATGTGACAATATCTTTATCTTTAGTCATTTCTGCAAGTTTCGAATAGACTGAAATCGCACACTGTTCACCTTTGATAGAATCTTCAAGTATTTTGACAACATCAAACTCTTTAGGCTCGTCATAACCGCAGTTTGTATGTTTGAACCACTCTTGCGGGTGTAATAGCGGCGTTCCTCCTAATTGGATGATCCTGTCTGCAACCATATTGGCATGTCTAAGCTCATCGGTAGCATGTTGGGTCAGTTCTGCAATTGCGGCATCTTTCATAATACCTTTTACCACTTTTGCTTCTATAAAGTATTGATAGTAGGCCAGCCATTCATCTGCATATGCTTTATTGAGCAGAGTGATTATCTCACTGATCTCTATTCCTTTGATAATTGAATTACCTTTTCTTGCCATGATATATCCTTTCTGTTTTATAAAGGAAAAAATTTCTCCTTAAAAGACTATAGCAATTTTATCCTTAAAGGAAAATAATTATCGATTAGGTATAAAAGAGTAATGTATGATCTGATATTTAGTAAATGAAGTTAGAAATAAAAAAGGAGATAAAAAAAGTGGGCAGGAGACTCTGCCCAATAAAGATTTAATGTTTAAACCAATTCTTGACTTTGTCAAATGCTGATTCAAATGTACTTTTGTGAGGGTGGCTTTCTACCCCATAACTCTCCTGAAGTTTTTCAAGGAGTTCTTTTTGTTCATCATTGATCTTTTTAGGCAGGATCATACGTATCTGGGCAATAAGTCGTCCTTTTCGTCCACCATGTACATCTGCTATACCTTCACCTTCGAAGACGAACTGTTCTTTATCTTTCGTGCTTTGCTTAAGTTCAAGTTCCAGTTCACCCTCTAGTGCCGGGATAGTAATGGTTTCACCGAGTATAGCCTGAGTAAAGAATACAGGTACTTCTATATAGATATCATTTCCGTTACGTATGAAATTTTCATCTTCTTCAACATGGAAAGTCAGGTAAAGGTCACCTCTCTGTCCATTTTTAGCTTCATTACCATACCCTTGTGCTCTCAGACGGTTACCAGAGTCCACACCTGCAGGGATATGAACAGTAACGCTATCCTCTTCTTCATGATATCCTTTACCATGACAGCTTTTACACGCTTCTTTGATGCTTTGACCCTGACCATGGCATTTTGGACATGTCTGCGCAAATTGCATCGGTCCCTGTCTCATCAAGATTTGACCTTGACCCTGACAGTAGTCACAAGTATCTAACTTAGCATCTTTTGCACCTGTACCTTTACAATCACCACATGGTTTTTTGTAACGGATATCTATGGTTTTTTCGCAACCGAAGACCGCTTCATGGAACTTAAGCGGAAGTTCGATCTCAAAGTCAAGTGAATATTTTTGACCAGGGTCCCTGCGTGTACGGCCAAATCCGCCAAACCCTCCGCCGGAACCGCCGAACATGGAGTTGAAGATATCCATGATATCATCCATATTGGCACTGCCGAATCCTCCACCCATGCCGCCTTGTCCTTCTAGACCCGCTTTGCCGTAACGGTCATAGATCGCTCTTTTTTCATCGTCGCTGAGTACCTGATAGGCCTCATTGACTATTTTGAACTTCTCTTCGGCTTCTTTGTCATCAGGATTTCTATCCGGATGGTATTTCATCGCAAGTTTTCTGTACGATTTTTTAAGTTCCGCACCTGAGCAGTCTTTACTTACTTCAAGTACTTCATAATAATCAAGTTCTGTCATTTATATTTCTCCATACTGATATAATAGGGATGATTTGGCCGAATTCTACCATAATTTAGTTATAATCACAAAAATCAAACAGAGGTTGTTCTATGGTTGTGCATATCGTGACATTTAAGTTTAAAGAAGAGAATAAAAAAGCCAATATCATACAGGCCAAACAGATGCTGGAAAATCTTATGGGTGCTGTTCCATCATTGAGAAGTATGGATGTAGGAATCAATTTTTCTCCGGAAGAACGTGCAATGGATCTGAGTATCATAACTGCATTTGAAAGTAAAGAGGGACTCGAAGCCTATGCCATACATCCTGAACATCTCAAGGTAGTTGACTTCATCAAGAGTGTGGTTGAGTACTCTAAAGTAGTGGATTATGAGAGGAGTTAAGAGATCATGAACAGTTTCATGATTTTAGCCTCGGAACCGCAGTGGTCGAAGCAAAGTGCGGCCACGAAGGCAGGTACTGTATGAAAAAGTACAAGATCGAAGCCTTTGAAAATCTGGTAGAAGCCTTTGGTTCTTTGCCTTCTATTGGTAAAAAAACAGCAATACGTCTAGCCTATCATGCTGTTATGGAAGATGGATTTGGCGCTATGAAACTGGCTCATGCACTTGAAACAGGCGTAAATACCATTCAAAAATGCTCTAAATGCCACAACATGAGTGAAGATGAACTTTGCACTATCTGTTCAGATCCTTACCGTGATAACACAAAGCTTTGTATCGTACAAAGTGCCAAAGATATTTTGACCATAGAAGAGAGCGGACAGTTCGACGGGGTATACTACGTAGTAACAGAAGTACGTGACCTGGATGAAGCGCATCTCTTTTACGCAGTACAGGGTGTATCTGAGATCATTTTTGCGTTTCCTCCAAGTATCGCAACAGATACGATGATTCTCTATATAGAAGACAAGCTAAAAGGTCTTGATATACATTTCACGAAGATAGCCCAAGGTGTACCAACTGGAGTAGATTTAGAAAATATTGATGTAGTGTCACTTTCACGTGCATTGGAAGCAAGGGTGAAGATCTAATAGATCAGAGTCTGAAAGAGGTCTATTGACACTTTTGGTCGATATGATCCTGTACAAACTTTCGTACTTCAGCGTAGATAAAAGAGTCTTTGTACCCTTCTATTTTTCCACCGCTCGCGTTAGGGTGTCCACCGCCGTTTCCAATGTGCTCTGCCATTTTTGAGACATCCAGTTTGTTATTGCTTCTGAGAGAAAAATGCCCTCTAAAGTTAATATCCATATAGAAATCATAGTCTTCATTAGCCACCATACAGGCATTTCCTATAATAGATGTATTGCCCACGTTATAAGCAAGTATACCTTTGGCATCTTTATAGTGTATGGTCAAACGCTGTTTGTCTTTTGTTAAGAGGTCAGTGACATAATAGGCCACAAGGTTGTCTTTAGTGTTATTTTCTGTTTGTCTGAAAAATGCTTTTTTCATCTGATGCATATCATCATCAAGTTTGATGGGAGCATCTTCTTCGTTCACTCTTTCTTTTGCTGCTTCTATAAGAGAAAGTTTGAACGCTCTGTCCTGTTCAGGAAATAATATACGGTTTATCTCTCTTGCACCAGAGATCATGCCAAGCATTACTTTTCCATATTCAAACAGTGCATCATCATTTAACCATATGTCTATGGCATTGATCGCATTTACAATCGTAGCTAAGGCATTATCTGCATCAAAATGATAATGTTCTTGAAGCCAGTCATAGGTAATACGTGTAGCACTGCGTGTAGTATCGAGTTTATACCATGCAAAACGTTCAGCAGCAGAGGCACCTGAAGCATGGTGGTCAAGCAGTTGAAGTTTTGCACCGACACGCAGAGCCTCTTGTTCTATCCAGTTACCCTCTTTGGTAGTGAGGTTAAGATCAGTGATGAGAATAAGCGCTTGCATATCATCTCCATGCAAGAACTTCTCCTGCTCTATTTTTTTAACGATCTCTGAGAGTCTTGCAGGAACTTCGGGCCCATAGTTTGCATTGTAGCAATGGATTGCATCAAAACATTTCTGCGTAAGGTATTGACATCCATAGCCATCCAGGTCTATGTGTGAAAGATGGTAAACGTGTTGCTGCATAGCTATAGTATATCTCCAAGAGTAAGACCGTTTAGAAAGTCATCGATCTTTCTTTGGAAGTTTCTTAGAAATGGCGAGATTGCACAGGTACCGATAGACCCATTCGGACAGGTACTTGTATAGCTGGTACAGTCAAACACTGCCGGCATTTTACCTTCTGCAGCAAAAATAACTTCACTCACATTGATCTCATGAAGTTCTTTTGCCAAGATAAATCCTCCATGGGCACCTTTTCGTGATTCTAGGATCCCGTTTTTTGCAAGATTCTGTAAGATCTTGGCGAGAAAACTTTTAGGGATACAGAGTTCGGTAGCCAGTTGTTCTGCACCGATAGGACTGTCAGCTCTTTGTATAGTATCTAACGAGAGTAAAGCATATTCACTTGCACGGGTTAATAGCATAATAGAACCTCTTATAGTTAATTAGGAGTATTTTACTCTAATTCATATTAAAATAGGCATGATATCTCACAATATTCGTCTAAGTTTATTATGATATGATTGCGTTCCCAAATTGATTTTTGGACATTTTATACCAATCAGGAGGTCATTATGGCTTTAGATCAGGCGAAAAAAGCAGAAATAATTGCTAAATATGCTAGAGGAAACGGCGATACAGGTTCAACAGAAGTACAGGTGGCTCTTATCACAGAGAGAATCAAGGACTTAACTGAGCACCTTAAAACAAATAAAAAAGATCACTCTTCAAGATTAGGTCTACTTAAACTGGTAGGTCAAAGAAGAAGACTTATGAAATATCTTAAAAAGACAGATTTTGCTAGATGGAATGCCATCAAAACAGATCTAGGTATCAGAAACTAATCTTGTCTTTCTTATCAGCCTTTAGGCTGATAAACCCCTCAAAATACATAAAAATCCCCTTAATCATTTTATTTTAAGCAACATTTTAAAGCAATAATTCTGTCCATTTTTCTAAGTTTAGTCACATTCACTCAACTAGTACTTGACAAATACACACTCAATGTTGTATAATTTTTGTAGGCATTAAACATAAAGATGCAATATTTATAACAATAAGGAGGTCTGTATATGAGTCAAGAGAATGAAAATCTTGAAGAGTCGCAGACAGAAGAAGTCTCAGAAGAAGGGCAAACAGAAGAAGTGAATACTGAAGAAGTTGATCCTCTTGAAGCCGCACTTTCAGAAGCTGCTGACTATAAAGATAAATATCTTAGGGCACATGCTGACTTTGAAAACTCTAAAAAACGTTTAGAGAAAGATAAAATGAATGCAGTGACCTATGCAAATGAAAGTTTTGCAAAAGATATTTTAGCAGTCATGGACTCTTTTGAAAATGCATTGGCATCAATGGAAGGGAACGAAGAGAGTTCTGAAGTCTTGGAAAAGATGAAAGAAGGTGTGAACCTCACGTATGAACAACTCAAAAAGATTTTAGAAAAGAACCATATCAAAGAAGTTGAGACTGAAGGTGAATTTGATCCGGAAGTACACCAGGCGATCATGCAAGTGGAAAGCGATGCACATCAAACAGGTGATATCGTTCAAGTGATGCAAAAAGGTTATATGATCAAAGATCGTGTTTTAAGACCGGCAATGGTTTCGACCTGTAAATAAAAAATAGAATAATTTAAATAAGGATTTAATGATGGCAAAAGTATTAGGAATAGATTTAGGAACAACTAACTCAGCAATGGCTGTGTATGAGAACGGTGAAGCAAAGATCATCGCTAACAAAGAGGGTAAAAACACAACGCCTTCTATCGTTGCATTTACTGACAAAGGTGAAGTACTTGTAGGTGAATCGGCAAAAAGACAAGCGGTAACGAACCCTGAAAAGACAATCTACTCAATCAAGAGAATCATGGGTCTTATGATGAGTGAAGATAAGGCAAAAGAAGCACAAGAGAAGCTTCCTTATAAGATCATTGACAGATCAGGTGCATGTGCGATCGAAGTAGCAGGTAAAACATATACGCCTCAAGAGATCTCTGCAAAAGTACTTATGAAGATGAAAGAGGATGCAGAAGCTTACCTGGGTGAGAAAGTGACAGATGCTGTTATTACTGTACCGGCGTACTTCAACGATGCACAGAGAAAAGCGACAAAAGAGGCTGGAACGATCGCAGGACTTAATGTACTAAGAATCATCAATGAACCAACATCAGCTGCACTTGCATACGGCCTTGACAAGAAAGAGTCTGAGCAGATCGTGGTGTATGACCTTGGTGGTGGTACATTCGACGTTACTGCACTTGAGACTGGTGATGGCGTTGTGGAAGTTATGGCAACAGGTGGTGATGCATTCCTTGGTGGAGATGACTTTGATAACAGAATCATAGACTTTGTAGCCAATGCATTCAAATCAGATACGGGTATCGACATCAAAGCAGACGTAATGGCACTTCAAAGAATTAAGGATGCTGCTGAGTCTGCTAAAAAAGAGCTTTCTTCTGCAACAGAGACTGAGATCAACCTACCGTTCATCACAGCAGATGCAAGCGGTCCAAAACACTTGGTAACAAAGATCACTAGAGCGAAGTTCGAGTCGCTTATCGGTGACCTTGTTGCAAGCACGATTAAAACAGTTGAAAATGTAATACGTGATGCAGGATTAAGCAAATCTGACATTAACGAAGTAGTAATGGTCGGTGGTTCAACAAGAGTACCATTGGTACAAGAGGAGATGAAAAAGTTCTTTGGTAAGGACCTTAACAAATCTGTGAACCCTGATGAAGTTGTTGCACTTGGTGCTGCGATCCAGGGTGGAGTACTTGCAGGAGATGTTAAAGATGTACTTCTTCTTGATGTTACACCGCTTTCACTTGGTATCGAGACACTGGGTGGAGTTACAACTAAAGTAATTGAAAAAGGTACAACGATCCCGGCGAAGAAGTCACAGGTATTCTCAACAGCGGAAGACAATCAACCGGCGGTAAGCATCCACGTACTTCAGGGTGAAAGAGAGTTCTCAAAAGACAACAAGTCACTTGGTATGTTCGAGCTTAGAGATATCCCTGCTGCTCCAAGAGGTGTGCCTCAGATCGAAGTAACATTCGATATCGATGCGAATGGTATCTTGACAGTATCTGCTAAAGATAAAGGTACTGGAAAATCTCAAGAGATCAAGATTACTGGTTCGTCAGGACTTTCTGATGAAGAGATCGAAAAAATGGTACAGGATGCTGAAGCGAACAAGGCTGAAGATGCGAAAAGAAAAGCAGTAGTTGAAGCTAGAAACCAGGCAGATGCATTGGTGCACCAGACTAAAAAGTCACTCACTGATCTAGGTGATAACTTCGATGCAGCAGAAAAAGCGAACATCGAAGCTGCGATCGAAGATCTTGAAGCGGTACTTAAAGATGATAATGCAACTAAAGAGCAGATCGAAGAGAAAGTAAAAGCGCTTACTGAGAAGTCACACAAACTTGCTGAGGCAATGTATGCTAAAGAACAAGGCGGTGCAAACCCAGAAGCGAAAAAAGCAGATGATGACGATGTTATCGATGCTGAAGTAGAGTAAGACTCTGCTTCATTTTTTAGGGGAGATATGTCCCCTAAAAATTAGTAAAATCAAATGGATGGGACTGCATGAGCCATATGTAAGTACCTTCTTCTCCATATGCAACATCTAATCTCACTACAAACTCTGATATCATTGCACGCAGACTGATACCTGCATCAAATTTCATATCATTTAGCAGATCAAAGTTATATTCGTCATTGACCCTTCCTGCTTCTACGAACGGTACAACTTGAAACCACTCTATATCAACCGGTATATACTCATTGTCTTTTAATGGATTGTAGTCTATGATCGCTCTGTATTCTGCTGATGCATAAAATACAGCTTTTCCTGAAAATCGATTTTGATCATACCCCCGCATTCGCATAAAACCACCTAGTCTGCCGCCTTCCCACATTGGAGGCTGATGTGCATCAAAGCCTTCTTCAGTGATATTATTCCCGACATCCCATGAGAAAGAGTATCCTGTCCACATATTCAATGCAAGGACATTTTGCTGTGTAAAAGGGAACTTGCCAAGATCAAAGTAATGGTTATATCCAAACTCTAAAAAGTCCCAACTTTGCAGGGAGTCTTCCCAGCCGAAATCTTTTGAATATTGGAGTTGGAACTGATAGCCTCTAGAAGGGTTGGTGTCAAAATCTGTATTGTCATGTGTAAGAAACAATCTTAGACCATTCGTATTCCAAGTCGGCTTGGATGTACCGTTTTCCCACCAGATAGGATCTTGCCACATCTCTGTATCTTCCGTATTTTGTGTTTCGTAAAATGTTTTTATCCCTACGGAAGTTCTACCTGTGATAAAAGGTATGCCGTTTCCACAATCTTCTCTTCCGACACAAAATCCATTTTCGAGCTTGTATATTCCTGAAGGATTGTCCAGCCCATCACCTATAGGAAGTGTATATCTGAACGTAGTGTTAAAAAAGTTTATCTGCCCCGCACTGATGTAGGCATCATTTTTATCGGAGGTATTTGAACCGTCTATATAGTAGTAGCGTTTAGGAAAATAACTTTTTAATCCCATGAATGAAAAGAAAAATCGATCAGAATAGGGAAGTTTGTAATCTGAAAATGTGATAAAACCACCTGAAAAAGTCTTTTTATCTTCTTTCTCATTGATGATCACATCTTCCGGTAATCCTGTAAAAACAGTTGCCATAAATGTGGTTTGAGGCTGCAATAACCCTTCTTTTAATGCACTGATACCACCTGCAAACCCTGTAGTGTCACTTGAAAATACATAAGGCACAAAATACCACTCTTTACTTTGTGTCGCATTAATATCTTTGGGTGCAGCATTTAAAAAGGTAATTATACTTAAAAAAGTAAGCAGTAAATATTTTTTATTTTTCATTGATTTATTGTTATCCCTTTTTTTATATTATAGCTAAATATCAAAATTAGATTTCTGATTATTTAGGCTATAATATTCATTTTATAGCGATACCATGGAAGGATAGAAGATGGAAATTAAACAGTGCAGTACACTTGAAGAAGCGAGAAACGAGATTGACAATGTTGATAGAGGAATAGTAGAACTTATAGCAAAACGAAATGAATATATCAAACAGATAGCACATTTTAAAACAAGTGTGGATGAGATCAAAGCGGAGGAAAGAATAGCCGATGTGATCGCCAATGTCAGAGAACAGGCTATCTCATTGGGGCTTTCACCTAATCTTATCAATGATCTTTATGTCAGAATGATCGATGAAATGGTAGAGAGTGAAATTTCAGAATTCAAGAATGCAAAGAGATTTTAATCTTCTTTTTCTTCCACTTCTGTGTCAGATACTGCATCTACAGCAGTATCAGCAACATCAATAGGTGCAATTACCACTCGTACGCATCTTGAGAAAAAAATCAAAGTCATGGTGTAAAAATATACTAATTTATTGATAATGAGATCATAGCAAAAACACTTTGTGTACTCCTCTACACAAAGAGTATGATAGAATAAT
>DATCTA010000124.1:0-2016 GCA_036568165.1 Sulfurovum sp. | reverse complement strand
CTGAAATTGATCCAGATAATATGGATCCGAAAGCATGGATTTAATTATGCAAAAAGTTTTTTTTAAAACCTTCGGATGTCGCACCAACCAGTTTGACACACAGATCATGATGTCCAAGCTCAAAGACTATGAACTTACAGACAATGAATTACACTCTGATTTTATCGTCGTAAACTCATGTACGGTCACAAACGGGGCAGATTCATCAGTACGAAATTATATAGCTTCCATGAAACGCAAGAACCCCAATGCCAAAGTGATCTTGGCCGGGTGCGGTTCACATTCAAAAGGTGAGAGTCTCTTTGAAGATAAAAAGGTCTTTGGTGTGATGGGCCACTCAGAAAAAGAGAATATCAATGCCGTACTTAAAAATGAAAATCCCTTTTATCAGATAGGGGACCTTGAGCATATTGACTCTACCATCGTTGAAGAGTTTGTAGGCAAGAGCAGGGCTTTTATAAAAATTCAAGAGGGGTGTGACTTTGCATGTTCCTACTGTATCATTCCACAAGTTCGGGGTGCTGCACGTTCCCATAAAGAAGAGACCATTCTTGAACAGATCTCTAAACTTGCAAGTAATGGTTTTGGAGAGTTCATACTCACCGGAACCAATGTAGGTTCATACGGACAAGATCATGACACTTCAATGGCAAAACTGTTGAAAAAAATGAGTATGATACGCGGTGTCAGGCGTATACGTATAGGAAGTCTTGAACCTATTCAGATCGATGATGAATTCATGGAACTTCTTAAAGAGCCTTGGATGGCAAAGCATCTGCATATCGCCCTGCAGCACACCAGTGACAAAATGCTCAAGCTTATGAACAGACGAAATGAATTCAAGAGTGATCTCGAGCTTTTCAGAAAGATCGCTGATGCAGGATATGCTTTGGGAACCGACTATATCGTCGGCCATCCGGGTGAAGATGAAAAAGAGTGGGCTGAGGCGATAGACAGGGTCAAAGAGTTACCTCTGACCCATGTACACGCTTTTACATACTCCAAACGTGACAATACAGCTTCAGCAACCATGAACCCTGAAGTAAAAGGCAACATTGCCAAAGAGCGACATAAAGAACTTACTGCCATTATCAAAGCGAAGAACTATGCTTTCAGACGCGATCATACTCAAAACCTTGAAGTGTTGCTTGAAAGTGGAAAAGACGGTATCTATCAAGGATTTGACCAATACTTCAATAAAGTTTCTGTAAAAAGTAATGAAGACCTCAGTTCGAACTGGGTCTTTCTAGACAATGTGGAGGTCTTGGATGAAGGCAATCAAGCCAAACTTTAACACATCAAATATCAGGATCATTACTGGACTGCTTATTGTCTTGATATTATTGCTCTCATTTGCTGTTCTAAGAGATACCGACACACTGATCACTCATGAACAGGCTAACAAGCTCTATACTGAAAACAAGATCCAAAAGATCATTGTAGATGGTGATCTCATCCGTCTTATAACAGAAACAGAGACCTACAAGATATACAAGGATGCGATCAATAAAACTGCATTTTTTACAAAATTCCCTGTAGAGGTACGTGAAGACAACCATTATATTTATGATATCTTTTCTTTACTGATCATCATAGCTGCATTTGGATTTTTATATAGACTCATGCAGCAAAGCAGACTACAACAGCTCAAACATATCCGTGCTGCATCAAGATCATCCGATGGCGTTGAGAATGAACCTGTACAGGCACTTACATCAAATGTCACTTTTGAAGATGTTGCGGGTATCAAGGATGTCAAAGAGGAGCTTGAAGAGATCATTGATTTTCTAAAAGAACCAAAAAAATACAGGGATCTTGATATTCGTTTACCTAAAGGTGTATTGCTTGTAGGACCTCCGGGTGTAGGTAAAACACTTATCTCAAAAGCAGTCGCAGGGGAAGCAAATGTACCTTTCTTTTATCAAAGCGGTGCTTCTTTTGTACATATCTATGTAGGGATGGGTGCAAAAAGGGTCTCAGAGCTCTTTAGAAAAGCCAAGAAAATGGCACCGAGTA
>DATCTA010000123.1:0-8248 GCA_036568165.1 Sulfurovum sp. | reverse complement strand
AAAGAGGCTAGAAAGTCTGTATTTGTTGCAACGGGTTTGATCGGATATTTCTATGTACTTACGTTCATCATGGGATTTGGAGCTATTGTACTTGTACTTGGAGATCCTGCTGGTTCTTATTTGGCTGCAGACGGTGTGACACTTAAAGGTATGAACAATATGGCAGCTGTCTGGTTGGCACATGCTGTTGGTGGAGACTACTTCCTAGGGTTTATTTCTGCAGTTGCATTTGCTACGATCCTTGCAGTTGTTTCTGGTCTTACACTTGCGGGTGCATCAGCGATCTCACATGACCTCTATGCCAATGCATTTGCAAAAGATAAAATAGATGAGAAAAAAGAGATGAATGTTTCAAAAATGGCTACAATAGCTATTGGGATAGCAGCTATCTTCTTTGGTATTGCATTCGAAAAGCAAAATATTGCATTCGTTGTGGCACTTGCATTTACAATTGCGGCATCTGCTAACTTCCCGGTACTCTTTATGTCTATCTTCTGGAAGAAACTGACGACAAGAGGTGCGGTACTTGGTGGTTATGTCGGATTGGCCTCTGCACTCATACTTGTGATTCTTGGTCCTGTAGTATGGACTCAGATCCTCGGTAATGCAGAAGCGATCGTTCCTTACAAGTTCCCAGCAGTATTCTCTGTGCCTTTGGCATTCATAGCAATATGGTTCTTCTCGATCACTGACAGCAGTGAAGATGCGAAGAGATGTGAAGAAGAGTTTGATGCGCAAGACATCAGATGTCAGACTGGTATCGGTTCTGATGGAGCAGTAGCTCACTAATTAATTTTTCAAGGCCTTCTTGGCCTTGGATAAAGGATAGTCAGTGATAACACTATTTGAAAATTTAAAATCACATCCTCCTTTTACGCTCTTGGATAAACATGAGTTTGATCGTGTTGAAAGCCATGCACAAATTGCATATTATCCAAATGATACACTGCTTATCAATAAAAATGATATTCCTCAAAATCTTTTCGTTATTATCAAGGGTGCAGTAGAAGTACTTAATGAGAGTGATGAACAAATTGATATCTATCAAACGCATGATACTTTTGGTGCTATTGAGATCCTAGAAGATCAACCTTCTATTTATGATTACATTGTTACTGAAGAATTGATATGCTTTGAAATTCCTAAAGCATTGTTTTTAGATATTTGTGAAAGCAATAAGGAGTTCAAGCATTATTTTTTTTCAAGTATCGTAGAACGTATCGATATGCTAAAAGAGAAGAAAGAATATGCGTCTATGAGCGACCTTATGATAGCAAGACTGGATGAATCTATTTTGCATAAAGCATGTATCGTAGATTCTGAAATGTCTATAGTTGAGGCACTTGAGCATATGGATAAAGCGGGTGCAAGTTCTCTACTCGTACAGAATGTTGAAGGTTACGGTATCGTTACTGACGCTGATTTCAGATATTACATTTTACACAAAGAGGAACACAGTTTAGAAACGATCTCGCAGATACAAACCTATCCTGCTATTTCAATAACCAATGGTGAACTTCTTTTTAATGTATTGCTTCTCATGACAGAACACAGCATTAAACATCTTCCTGTCCTTGATGAAAACAAGAGTGTGGTCGGAATACTTGAGCTTGTTGATCTGTTGAGTTTCTTCTCCAATCAGTCACACCTCATTACGGTTCAAATGGAAAAAGCGCAAGATGTGAAGAGTGTCATCGATGCAGCAAAGCGTTTAGAAGTGATGATAGGTGCTTTACATGCCAAAGGTGTCAAAAGCAGGTATATAGCTAAGTTGGTATCTGAGATCAACAGAAAAATGTATATGAAACTTTTTGAAATGATCATCCCTGCTTCATGGCATGATAAGTGTACACTGGTTTTACTTGGAAGTGAGGGCCGTGCTTCACAGATACTAAGAACAGACCAGGATAATGCACTTATCTTTGAAGAAGGGTTTGTACCTGAGGATGTTTCATCTGTTACACAGAGATTTATCGAAGTACTTGATGAGATAGGATTCCCACGCTGCGAAGGTAATATAATGATCATCAATCCTAAGTGGTGCAAACCGATTGATGCGTACAAAGAAGACATTTACCGCTGGATAGAAGAGCCAAGTTATGATCATTTTATGGATATGGCTATTTTCTTTGATTCAGCACCCGTTGCAGGGAAACTATCATTACATGGCGAATTGATCGACTACCTTTTTAGCCAAGTAGAACAAACACCTTCGATCCTGATGCATTTTGCACGCGCTATAGAAACCTTTGAATCATCACTTGGATTCTTTTCGCAGTTCGTACATGATAAGGAACATAAGCATGAGATAGACATTAAGAAAGGAGCACTCTTTGCGTTGACTCATGGTGTAAGATCATTGGCTTTGGAGTATAAGATCAGAGCTACGAATACTACACTTCGTATCAAAGAGCTCAATAATATTGGTTTTTTGAGTAAAGAAGATGCTACCGATCTGATTGAAGCACTTGAAATTCTAAATACATTGAGACTGCACTCACAGCTTGAGCAGCTGGCTAAAGGAGAAAAGATCAACAATTATATCTCAGTGGTCAACATAGGCAAGCTTGAACGTGACCTTCTTAAAGATGCGATAAAAACAGTTAATAAGTTCAAAAAGACGGTGAGTTATCACTTTCACCTTTCTATGGTGGGGTAAATGTTCAGATCATTGAAAAAGAAGTGGAACTTGAAGCATTTAAAAGATGAACGTTTCACCTTTCTGTTTGATGAACCCCAATCCGACGAGATCGTTGTCTTTGATTGTGAAACAACAGGATTAAATCCTGAAATTGACAATATTGTCTCTATAGGGGCAGTAAAGATCAAAGGCAATAAGGTCTTAACTAATGAAGCGATACATATTTATGTGGATCAAGATAAAGAGATCGATCATAAAAGTATCACGATTCATCAGATCAGGAATTGTGATCTTCATGGTGCAATTCCAATACAAGAGGCTATGGAAAGATTCCTATATTATATCGGGAACAGGTCTTTAGCAGGATATTATTTGGAATTTGATGTGGCGATGATAAATAAATATATCAAGCCGATGTATGGCATTACTTTGCCTAACAAACAAGAAGAGGTATCAGCGATCTACTATGATAAAAAGATCCCCACCATACCTCAGGGCAATATAGATTTGAGATTTGATACGATCCTGAAAGATTTGGCTTTACCAAAACTTCAGGCCCATGATGCATTGAACGATGCGATCATGACGGCTTTAATGTATCTAAAGTTAAAAAATACAACGAAACTAAAATAAATTATTTCACAGGAGAAAAAATGTTACAAGATATCTATCAACCAAACCCAGATTTTGCAAAAAATGCAAGAATAAAAAGTATGGATGAATACAATGCCTTGGTAAAAAAGGCAAATGATGATTATGAAGGTTTCTGGAAAGCATATGCAGATGAGAAGATCGATTGGTTCGAACCGTACACAACTGTACTTGATGAATCTAATGCACCTTTTGTGAAGTGGTTCGATGGTGGTAAACTCAATGTTGCTCATCAGTGTATAGACCGTCATTTAGAGACTCAGAAAAACAAAGCAGCTATTATTTTTGAAGGTGACAGGGGTGATAAGCAGGTGATTACCTATCTTGATCTTTTTTATGAGGTAAATAAGTTTGCCAACCTCCTTAAAGAGGATTTTGGTGTACAAAAAGGTGATAGAGTCGTTATCTATATGCCTATGATCCCTGAAGCAGCTTTTGCAATGCTTGCTTGTGCACGTATCGGCGCTATCCACTCTATCGTATTTGGCGGTTTCTCTTCTGAAGCATTGCGTGACAGGATCGAAGATGCCGAGGCGAAAGTAGTGATCACTGCGGATGGTGCATACAGAAAAACAAAACCGTATATGTTGAAACCTGTAGTTGATGAAGCGCTAAAAGGAGAGACACCGGTCAAAAAAGTATTGGTTGTAGAGAGAAACAATGAAGATGTGACTTGGGTAGAAGGACGTGATTATTCCTATAATGAACTGATCAAAAACAAATCAGGCAAATGTGCTGCTGAACCTATGGAGAGTGAAGATCCTCTCTTCTTGCTTTATACTTCAGGAAGTACAGGTAAACCAAAAGGTGTACGACACAATACAGCCGGATATATTCTTTGGGCACAAATGACCATGGAGTGGGTATTTGATGTAAAAGAGAATGATACCTACTGGTGTACAGCAGATATCGGGTGGATCACCGGACATACCTACATCGTCTATGGACCACTTGCAATGGGTGCTACAACAGTCATGTTTGAAGGTGTTATCACGTTCCCGGATGCCGGACGTCCATGGAAAATGGTTGAAGAGCATAGGATCAACCAGTTCTACACAGCACCGACAGCTATCCGTGTACTTCATAAAACGGGTGAAGATGAACCGGCTAAATATGACCTTTCATCGCTTAAGGTATTAGGAACCGTGGGTGAACCGATTGATCCTCCGGCATGGAAATGGTACTATGAAGAAGTAGGTCAGGGCAAATGTGCGATTGTAGATACATACTGGCAGACTGAGACAGGCGGTCACATCGTTTCTCCGCTTCCGGGTGCCACTCCTATCAAGCCAGCGTGTGCTACACTTCCTTTGCCTGGTATCATGGCTGAGATTCTTGATCCTGAAACAGGTAAAAAAGTAGGTGAGGGCGAAAGCGGATATATGTGTGTGACACGCCCTTGGCCTTCTATGATACGTGGTGTATGGGGTGATGATGAGCGTTTCAAAAAGTCCTACTTTGGCGATGTGAAGAAAGACGGAAAACCTGTTTATTTCACAGGTGACGGTGCAATTTATGGGGCAAACGGTTATATCACTATCACAGGCCGTACAGATGATGTTATCAATGTTTCAGGACACCGTATGGGTACAGCTGAAGTAGAAGCAGCGATCAAAAAACACAGTAATGTAGCTGCAGTGGCCGTAGTAGGTAAACCGCATGAACTTAAAGGTGAAGGTATTTTCGCTTATATCGTACTCAAATCAGTACCGGAAGATCACAAAAATGATGTAGCAAATGAACTTGAAACGATGAAAGAGATCAACAATATCATCAAAATGGAGATAGGTAACATAGCACTATGTGACGATATGGTGTTTGTTCCGGATCTTCCAAAAACAAGATCAGGAAAGATCATGAGAAGGATCCTTAGAGCAATTGCTAAAGGTGAAAAGATCACACAGGATACTTCCACGCTTGAAGATCCTAGCATTGTTGGAAAGATAGAGGAACTTGTTAACACATAAATGCAGATAGATGCCTTCTTTTTTTGAAGAAGGCATTAAAGATGATCATCACTACGATTCTGAAATTATTTTGCAATTATCAATTGCAAAAAAGCTCCTTGCTATGGTAATGCTATATGCGTGTGTCATAATTGCCATAGATTAAAACTACGGGATAAAATACAATGAATAAAAAACTGTTTCTGATCATAGGGGCTCCGGGTTCTGGAAAGACAACTGATGCAAGTATTATCGCAGGAAGACATACTGAGAGTATTGCGCATTATTCAACCGGTGATATGCTGCGGGATGAGGTGGCAAGTGGAAGTGAACTTGGTAAAACGATTGATAGCTATATCACACAGGGAGCATTGGTCCCTCTTGAGATCATCATAGATACGATCATTACAGCGATTAAAAATGCACCCGCTGAGGTTGTATTGATCGATGGTTATCCAAGAAGTGTAGAACAGATGCATGCACTTGATAAGATCCTTGAAGAGGAAAAAGAGATCGAACTGGTATCAGTTATCGAAGTGCGCGTGAGCGAATATGTAGCTAAAAAGCGTATTTTAGGCAGAGCTGCCGAAGCCGAAGTTGTGCGTTCTGATGACAGTGTGGAGGTATTTTTCGATAGAATGAAGATCTATACTACACCACTTGAAGAGATACAGACTTTTTATATCAAAAAAGACCTATTGGAAGTCATAGATGGTGAAAGAACACTTGATCTTGTTGTAAAAGATATGGAAATGTTCATAGTAAACAAAATATGGCAACCAAAGGCTTGGTGTAATGCCTATTAGAGATGCTCTCAAATAATTGATGGAAAATTTCATATTAATTGTTGTGGCTATTACCATCGGGTATGGACTCAATAGACTTAAGATCCTTCCTGATGGAGCTGCAGCTGTTTTAAATCAATTTGTTATATTTATTTCCCTTCCTGCAATGATATTGCTGCAGATCCCCAGGCTTACTTTTTCTATGGATGTGGTGATACCTATCATTATCGCGTGGATCGTTATCCTATTGACTGCGATATTGACATTGATCATTTCTAAAATATTTCACTTTACTAAAGAGGTGACAGGTGCATTGATGCTTGTGGCGGTTTTGACCAATTCATCTTTTTTGGGTATCCCAATCATCAAAGCATATTTGGGAGATGCGGCACTGCCTTTTATTTTGGTCTATGACCAGCTGGGTACTTTTCTGGCTCTTGCGACATATGGTATCTTTGTGGCTGCATATTATTCAAATAAAAGTGAGATCAATGTTCAGATCATGGCAGTAAAGATATTTACATTTCCTCCATTTATATCGTTGATCATTGCGTTGTTATTTATAGGTATACCTTTTCCTGAAGAGATCACCAAAGTACTAGCAATTTTAGCCAATACTATCGTACCTATAGCTTTGGTTGCTGTGGGACTGCAGCTGCAACTGAAACTGCCAGGGCATGAGATTAAACCTTTTGGCATGGCACTGCTGATCAAACTTGTGATTGCACCTATGATCGCACTTGCCATGGTTAAAATAGCAGGTTGGAGCAATTTAGCTGCAAACGTTTCGGTTATGGAAGCGGGAATGGCACCGATGATCACAGCCGGGGCTATGGCTTCATTGTCAGGGTTGGCACCAAGGCTCAGTTCAGCCATCGTGGGTTATGGGATATTAGTCTCTTTCTTTACGACAGCAGTGTTATTTAAATTTCTATAGGGTGCAGCATTTCAGACACATGAGAGCTGGTACTCGACCATTTTTTCAAAAGGCAGCAAAAAACGGTCCAAGTTCTTACGTTCTATCTCTTCTATATGATGTTGGTTTAAAAGGTTCAATACACATAAAGTAGACTCCATGGTACTAAGACAGTAGTCTTTTGGCTGCTCTTTAAACATGAACTTTGAGACTTCAGTATGGGTGAAACTGAGTTTCTGCAAAACATCGATATTTGCACTTGCAGCTAAAATAGCCTTTGAACAAGGCCAGGTAGAGTCTATCAGAAAAATGACCGTGTTTCTTTTTTCTGCACCGATAGATTCTTCATTGAGATTGATGCTGCTTTCATGCGGGTAGAGTGTATAGCAGATATTGGATGGGTCATTGATGATAGCATTAATGGCTTCATGTTCTGTAAAATCAATACCCACATGGACCTCACAGTTCTTTAAAGAGAGGTTCGTGAAATGCCCGGTACCGTTTTTGGTCTTTTTAAACTCTTTTGGATGCATCAGGATGACAAATCGTGTGTTGGTCTCTATAGGGGTGATGTAGGTACACATACATGAGGTTTGAGGCCGGTAACAGTTGTAGCAGACATCTCTGTTAGTTATCTTCATCAATGTATCGCTTTTTAAACCAATGATAATACGTTGCAAACACAATAAAGCCAAAACCTAAGGTAAATGTAATTCCTTCAAGCGACAGCCCCCATTTTGCTGCATATCCAATGAAGAGTGCAGTGATGACATTTGAAAGCATAAAGATCATGTCATTATAAGAGATGACCCTTCCCATATATTTCCTCTCTGTCTCTTCTTGTATGAGCAGGTAGGTATATGACCACAATGTGGTAATGAACAGACCGGTAACAAAAAGCCCTATCAGTGCCAGATAGAAATTAAATTCTAAAATAGACCATAGCATAATAGCAAGTCCCTGTAGAATGAAAAAGTAGTGTAAATTATTTTTGGATATGATTCTGCCGATGACATAAGGACCGATCATCAATCCTATGGCTCTTGTGGCATTCATCCAGCCAATCGCGAGGGGTACAGCGATGAATTCTTTGTATTTGAGATCTGCAAGAAGGGTGATAAGTGCATCAAAAGAGGTAAGACCTATTGCCGCATGTAAAAATATGAGATGTTGTATCTTTTTTTGTGATATGATGTAGTTAAATCCATCTTTAAGCATCTGCATACTTGATTCGACATGGGTAACTTTTTCTATGGAGATATGTAAGCCTATAAGCAAAAGTACTGCAATAGTGTAGAGCATCGCATCT
>DATCTA010000122.1:0-3974 GCA_036568165.1 Sulfurovum sp. | reverse complement strand
CCGTTATACAGACATTATCAACACGCCTTTTTATTATCTTTTCTCTTTGTCGATCGGGGTATCATTTGTGCTGCTTTTGTATCTTATCGTCCATGAGGTGCTTCATCTCTTCCACAAATCGCTCAAGAATGTAGATATATCAAAAAGAAAATTTATAAAAAACAGTGGAGATGCAGCATTGATCGCCCTGTCTACCTCATATGTCAGTGCGGGTGCCTATGAAGGGATGAAAGAACCCGCTGTGAATGTCGTGGAATTTAACCGTTTTGATTTTTCTATCGTTCAGATCAGTGACTTTCACATAGGCGGTCTGATCGACAGAGATTTTGTCAAAGCTTCTGTCTCCAAGATCAATGCGCTTAAACCGGATATCGTCTTTATCACAGGTGACCTTATCGATACTGCACTTGAAGAGATCAAAGAGAGTATCATGGAACTTGATAAAATCCATGCCAAGCATGGCATCTATTATGTTTTCGGTAATCATGAATATTTTCATAACCCCCTCGAGATCGTTGCGTTCTTTAAAAATACAAAGATAAGATTGCTGCTAAATGAAAATGTCACGATAGAAGCACTGAAGCTCAATGTTGTTGGTGTGACAGACCTGATCGGATACAGGATAGGTCTTCTTGAACCTGACATTCACACCGCATTCAAAGGGTACAACCCTTCCTACAAAACCATCCTTCTGGCACATCAGCCAAAATATATAGAAGAGCTTGGAAGATACAAACCCGAACTTATACTCAGCGGACATACGCATGGTGGACAGATCTGGCCGTTTAGATACCTGGTAAAATTACAGCAGCCTTATGTCAAAGGCCTGCACACACTTCAAAATGGAAGCCATATCTATGTCAATAGCGGTATCGGATTCTGGGGGCCTCCAATGAGACTTGACTCTCAAGCAGAAATTGCCTATATTGTATAGAATCAGAAAGATCACTCCATGAGAATTTGGCAGTTTATAAACTCTCATTGGATATAATCTTTCCAATTATGACACGAGAGAAATAGATGAATTTACATGAAGAAATATATATCCCAAAACCAAGCCCACATGACCCCGATGAGTTGGGACACTTTGGCAGTATGGAAAAGGGACAGGTTGGTTATGGAGGTCGTTTCGTACCTGAAACACTTATGCCGGTACTTGAACAGCTCAGACTTGATTATGAAGCAGTACGTTTTGATAAAGATTACTGGGCAGAAGTCAACCACTATTACAAAAACTATGTAGGCCGGCCATCAGCTTTGTATTATGCTGAGAACCTATCTAACGAACTTGGTGCAAAGATCTATCTGAAACGTGAAGATCTAAACCATACCGGTGCACATAAGATCAACCATACGGTCGCTCAAGCCGTCCTTGCCAAAAGACTGGGCAAGAAAAAAGTAATTGCGGAGACAGGTGCAGGTCAGCATGGTGTTGCCACTGCAACCGTAGCTGCTCTTTTTGGACTTGAGTGTGAGATCTTTATGGGTGCCAAAGATGTTGCACGCCAGGAACTCAATGTCTTTCGTATGAAACTTCTCGGGGCAAAAGTACATGCGGTCCAGTCAGGAAGCCGTACACTCAAAGATGCGATGAACGATGCTATCAGACACTGGGTAACCAATGCACGTGACACCTACTACATTATAGGCACAGTGGCTGGTCCGCACCCGTACCCTATGATGATCCGTGACATTCAGTCCATCATCGGTTGGGAAGCAAAAAAACAGCTTCAAACTGTTGAAGGATGCCTGCCTGACAAGGTTATTGCATGTATCGGTGGTGGATCCAACGCCCTTGGTATCTTCAATCACTTTTTGGAAGATAAAAGTGTTGAATGTATCGGTATAGAAGCAGGTGGACTGGGGCTTGATTCCAAACATGGATGTTCTCTTGCAAAAGGAAGTCCAGGAGTACTTCACGGGCAGCTCAGTTATCTTCTTCAGGATGAAGACGGGCAGGTTCAGGAGGCACACTCAATATCTGCAGGACTCGATTATCCGGGGATAGGACCTGAACATGCTTACCTTAAAGATGAAGGTATAGTTACCTATGATTACATCACCGATGATGAAGCGATAGACGCATTTGTATGGCTTTCTCAAACTGAAGGTATCATCCCTGCTTTTGAGACTTCACATGCCATTGCATATCTCAAAAAAATGAAACCTGAAGAGGTAAAAGGAAAGACCATTCTGATCAACCTTTCAGGTCGTGGTGATAAAGATATGATACAGGCTAAAGATATCTTAAAAGAACAATTTAACTAATATTTAGGAGTATAGAGTGAATTTTGAATTAACACAACTTTCCGTAAATAACATACAGGCTGATGTAGAGATCATCATAGTGATTAACAAAAAGACCGACCATGTTTTTGTACAGGATAAAGAACTCTTAAAAAAAGCAGGCTTTGAAGGCGGTCAGGATGAAACTTGCCTGCTTATCAGCGAGAACAGACTTTACGTAGGTGCAGACTCTACGCTCAGTGCAAATATCAGAACTGCTGCTGCAAGTGCGATCAGATCACTCAAAGGTAAAAATTACAAATCTATCAAAGTAGCTACTTATCTAGATAACAACCACACTTCTGACTCTCTTCGTGCTATGGTAGAAGGTTTCATTTTGGGAGCTTACACGTTTGAACAGTACAAAAGCAAAAAAGTAAAAAGCAAGATCAAACACATCTCGATCTCACTGGATGAATACAACGGTCAACCATTGGATATCGATCATGCATCAATGGCAATACATAAAGCACAGATCATTGCGGATGCAACGAACTTTACCAGAAATATCGTAAATACGACCCCAGATGACTGTTATCCTGCTGTAATGGCAGAAATTGCTGAATCAATGGCAAACGAGAACGGTTTGGAATGCAATATACTCAAACCTAGAGAGCTTAAAAAACAAAAGATGAAAACACTTCTTGCTGTGGCACGTGCAAGCCGTCATAGACCTAGAGTCATTCATCTTTCACACAAGCCAAAAGATCCAAAATATGTGGTCACACTTGTAGGTAAAGGACTGACCTATGACAGTGGAGGACTCAGCCTGAAACCTGCAGACTTTATGGTAACAATGAAGGCAGATAAAAGCGGTGGTTCTGCAGTCATAGGTATTTTGAAGGCTGTTGCGGAACTGGATCTCCCTATAGAAGTACATGGATTTGTAGGAGCGGTAGAAAACATGATAGGTGGAAATGCCTATAAACCAGATGATGTACTTGTAGCAAAGAACGGTAAAACGATCGAGATCCGCAATACAGATGCAGAAGGACGTTTGGTACTTGCAGATACTCTCTGTTATGCACAGCAAGAGGTCAAAGCAGACTATCTTTTTGATTTTGCTACACTCACAGGAGCATGTGTTGTAGGTGTAGGAAACTACACATCAGGCGTAATGGGCAACTCTGATGAGATGAAGTCACTTGTTGTAAATGCTGCAAAACGTTCAGGTGAATTGGCCACAGCCTTAGACTTCAACCCTTATCTTAAAAAGACCATAAAGTCTGAAATCGCAGATGTATGCAACATATCAAATACCCGTTACGGCGGTGCCATCACAGCAGCTCAATTCCTATCTGAATTTATCGATGAGAACCACACAGACAAATGGGCACATATAGATATAGCCGGTCCTGCATTTGTTGAACATATATGGGGAGAGAATCCTTTCGGTGCTTCGGGTGCGGGAGTAAGACTTATGGTCAAACTGCTTGAAGACCTCGCAACCTCCGAGAAAAAATAAAAGGCCTACTTTAATTTAAGATGGCATGCCAATGCCTCTTCTGCCAGCATATCAACGATAGTATCTCGACTGTTGATGATATGCTTGATACCCATTGAAGTGAATACCTCTTCTTCTACACTATTATTTACTTTGACGATACTGTTGATGTCTGGATTGAAAGAGGCGATGTTTTCGCAGATCAATTGTCTTTGGATTTCATTTTCTATTGCGACTATAATTG
>DATCTA010000121.1:0-5638 GCA_036568165.1 Sulfurovum sp. | reverse complement strand
GACAAAGAAGCAGTACAGATACGGGATGTAGCAGTTCTGCTTGGATTTGAGACATTTGTACTTCCTGACCTGCGTGTAAGCGTGGGTGAAGACATGCGTGCTTATGGTGAAGATCTGCAGCATTTGTTCATCCAATTGGCCTCTTTTTACAAAAGTACAAAGAAAAAAGTGCTGATCTCTCCTCTAAGAACCCTAATGGTCCCTTTTCCAAAAGCGGAACTCTTTGATACCTATACTATAGCGTTCGGCGATACACTTGATCTTCAAGAACTCAAAGATATCCTCTATCAATGGGGTTACCATTTTACAGATATTGCAGCCACACCGGGAGAAGTCTCTTTCCGTGGGGATATCATAGATATTTTTCCTATAGATTCGGATCAGCCTTACCGTATCTCATTGTTTGATGAAGAAGTTGAGACGATCCAGCATTATGAGCAGGGGACACAGAAGCGTGTCAACAATGAACTGGAGTCTTTCACTTTCCCGCCTGCTTTTTTGGCGCTCAATAAAGAACAGCATGAACTGCTTCAAATCAGAACCCAAAGAAGCACATACGATACGTTTGTCAAAGATATAGATTCACTTGGGCTATGGCATCTGGATGATCTGGCAGAAAATGCTTTGACATCTTTCAGTGCGATATTGGTATCCAATGTGGATGATGAGCTCAAAGAGATATATGAGCTGGACCAGCCACTTGTACCAAGAAAGTCATTTTTGCTTCCGGTGATCCCTGAAGGAAGTAAATATCGTGATCTTGAAGCAGTAGATCCCAATAAACTGCTTGCAACCCATAAAGATAAAAAGATCACTATCATCGCGAAAAATGAGAGTATTGTTCGCGGTTCTCAGCTGGATTCTTTTGAGGATGTAAGCTTTGTCTATCAAGAGGGTATTGTCAATCTTATAGGGGCTGATAGGCTGATCCTTTCACTCAATAAACCTCTCAAACGAAAAAAGGTAAAAAAGGCTACGATCATACTGGATGAGCTTAAGCCGGGTGATTATGTAGTGCATGAAAATTATGGTGTGGGTATTTTTAAAGGTATAGAAAAGCGTGATGTGCTTGGAGCTACCAGTGAATTTGTTGTGATGCATTACCAGAATGAAGACGCACTGCTCATCCCTGTCTCCAACCTGGAGGTCATAGACCGCTATGTGGCAGAGGGCGGTGCTTTGCCTATACTTGACAGATTGGGCAAAGCAAGTTTTAAAAAGCTCAAAGAGAAGGTCAAAGAGAAACTTTTTGCCATCGCTTCGCAGATCATCAACCTCTCAGCCCAGCGCCATCTTAAAAAAGGTATCAAACTCAAAAGAGACATGGAAGAGCAAGCCGTTTTCATGGCTGAAGCAGGGTTCGTACATACTGAAGACCAGGAACGCGCGATCAATGATATACTCGATGATATGAGCTCTGGAAAGATGATGGACAGACTGTTGTCCGCAGACGTGGGATTTGGGAAGACGGAAGTGGCCATGAACGGGATCTTCGTAGCAGTGAAGAACGGTTACCAGGCTATGATGATCGCTCCTACCACACTGTTGAGTTCTCAACACTACAAAAGTTTCAAAGAGCGTTTTTACGGACATGACATCAAAGTGGCAAAACTCGATAGATTTTCCACGGCCAAAGAGAAGAGCGCCACGCTTAAAGGATTGCAGGATGGAACGGTAGATGTGGTGATCGGGACGCATGCTTTGCTCAAGGCCAAGTTCAAGAACCTCGCACTCGTGATCATCGATGAAGAGCATAAATTCGGTGTCAAACAAAAAGAGGCGCTCAAAGAGATCTCCATCGATGTGCACCTTTTGAGCATGTCAGCTACGCCGATCCCGAGATCTTTGAATCTTGCAATGTCTGAAGTCAAATCTTTTTCCGAGATACTCACTCCTCCGACAGAACGGCTAGGGGTCCGTACTTTTGTAAAGAGTTACGATGAAAAGGTGATCAAAGAGGCAATCCTTCGTGAAATGCGCCGTGGGGGGCAGATCTTTTATGTCTTCAACTCTATTGCAGGGATCGAAGAGAAGAAAAAAGAGCTGCTTGAGATACTTCCAAAACTTCGTATCGCGGTACTCCACTCTAAAATATCGGCCAAAGAGACCGAGGATGAGATGATGCTTTTTGGTGATGGGGAGTATGATGTGCTGCTCTCGACATCTATTGTGGAATCAGGCATCCATATGCCTCATGCCAACACGATGATCGTCGATGGGGCAGACAATTTCGGTATTGCAGACCTGCATCAGCTTCGCGGTCGTGTAGGACGCGGAAGCAAAGAGGGATATTGCTATTTCATGGTGACGGATAAAGAGCGTTTGACAGAGAATGCCAAACGTCGTCTATTAGCACTAGAATCACATTCGGACCTGGGCAGCGGTGCAGTGCTGGCATTTCATGATCTTGAGATAAGAGGCGGCGGGAACATCATAGGCGAAGCACAGTCGGGTCACATCAAACAGATTGGGTATTCACTCTACCTGCGTATGCTTGAAGATGCCATCAAAGAGCTTTCTGGGCAAGATAAAGAAGTGGCAAAAAATATCGATATGAAACTTTCGATCCAGGCTTATCTCAATGAGGAGCTCATAGAAGAGGATAGACTGCGCTTGGAGCTCTATAGACGTCTGTCATTATGTGAAACGACCGGAGAGGTCTATGAGATTGAAGAAGAGATCGCAGACCGTTTTGGTAAGCTGGATGTCATCACAAGGCAGTTCATTGATGTGATCGTAATGAAGGTATTGGCAAGACAGAAGGGTATCTCTAAGGTCTCTTCGTACGGTGAAAATGTCTTTATTGAGTTCATTGAAGAGGGTAAAGAGAGAGTGGTGCTCAAATCGCGAAGTAAAGACGATGATGATATCATTGCTACGGCAATGGGATACTTGAAAGGTTAGTCTATCAGCATGTACTAATCTTGCTCGTAATATACTTGGCAAGATAGTTTATGAAGGGTGCATGAATGAACTTTTTTGAAGCAGAAGTATTAAAAGGCAAGTATTTCCCTCCCAAAAGTCGTGACAGGCTACGAGCGACCATGGTCAATCTCTTTATACTGATAGGCGCGTTCATCATGCTGCTCTATGCCTATGAGAACATGGTACAGGGCTACTATGTAATGTTGTCCATTGAACTCTTCATCATTTTTATTCTGATGATTGCCTATCTCGTATTTCCCCATTATGTCAATATCAGCCATACCTCCTATATGATACTGGGTGCACTCACTTTTTTGCTAGCCATGTCCCTGATCGTTCCGGATCAGGATCCTGAACTTTCGCTCTTTTGGCTGGCTGCTTTGCCTATATTTGTTTTCTTTTTTTTAGGGGTTGAAAAGGGTATCAGGTGGAGTACGAACATGTTTATCGTCTTACTTTTTATCCCTCTGGTATCTTATGTGACAGGAGCCAAGTTTGTTTACGAGTGGGAACTGCTTTCCCAGATCGTTTTAGGGTATTTGGTCGTTTCCTATATGCTCTATATCATTGAGAGTGAACGAAGTTCTTATGAAGCGAGACTGAACATAGCATTGGAAGAGAACAAAATACTCTTCAAAGAGGTGCATCATCGGACAAAAAACAATATGCAAGTGGTGATGAGCCTGCTTGAGAGCCAATCTTTCAAGATCGATGATCCCAAATACAAAAAAATGTTCGAGACACATGTAGACAGGTTAAAGGCTATGAGCCTTATGCATAAGAATCTTTACAGCAATCACTCCTATGAAGAGGTCGATATCCAGGAGTACCTCGAAGAGATAGCTCAGAGCCTGCAAACCTATACGGAGTATCATATCCATACAGATATAGATCCTGTGTTCATAGATATGAGAATCGCCATGAACCTAGGACTTATTTTTAATGAGGCAGTGACCAATTCCATTGAACATGCTTTTGACGGGGAAGAGGGCAATATCGATATCTCTTTTAAAGAGTTGGGACATCGGTATTTGCTCTCGATCGAAGATGATGGTAAAGGGTTTGATACTTCACAAACCTACAAATCTTTAGGATTGAGTCTTATAAAGGATTTGAGCGTTACATTGCCTCATAGTACGATCGATATCGATGGTGAGAAAGGTACCAAAATACATATCTACTTTGATAAAGAGGAGCATTTATAATGGCTTTACCTCGAAATGTCGTGATAGTGGAAGATGAGGTGATCACACAACGTTATCTGCAAGATATACTTTCGAGCAATGATATAGAAGTGTCAGGTTGTTTTGATAATGCGATCGATACACTGGAAGGCCTCAAGGACATCACCTGCAATATGATCTTGATGGATATCAATATTAAAGGTTCTACTGATGGCATACAGCTGGCTAGAAAAATCCTACAGAAGTATACTTTTCCAGTGGTATTCATCACCGCACACAATGATGATGCAACACTTGAAGAACTTTTGGAACTGGCACCTTACGGTTTCATCAACAAACCATTTTCGAGTAAAGAGGTTATCACGACATTGAAGATAGCATATAAACGCTATTTGATTCATACTGAAGTTGCCAAAGTAAATACCAGTCAAGAGCCTACAGATATTGCCATCAATGAATACTATACATACTCACTCAAATCATCGGCACTGTATTATGACGGGCAGACCGTTAAACTGAATAACAAGCAGAATAAACTTTTAGAGATATTGAGTAAAAATATCAATAATACAGTGGGGTATGAGATACTTATCTCACAATTGTGGGGGGAAGATGATCTTATTGCAGATTCTACGCTGCGTACACTGGTCTACTCTGTCCGAAAGCTGCTACCTGATCTTCCTATCGTCTCGCATAGCAAAGTAGGGTATTCACTGCAAAGCTCACTCTAAAATAGAAAGTGCCGTTTTACTTGGCAGTGTTCAAGTATTAACTTTCAATTAACCTCATAAAAGTATACTTTTTTCATAAAAAATGCAGGAGAGTGAGTTGAGTCAAATCATAGAAAATATCAAAACAGAAATTTCTAAGGTCCTTGTGGGACAGGACAAAATGGTCGAAGGGCTTTTGGCAGGTCTGCTTTGTCGCGGTCATATTCTTTTAGAGGGTGTTCCGGGTCTTGCAAAAACGACAGCGGTCAATGCTTTGGCAAAAACACTGGGGTTGGATTTCAAGCGTGTACAGTTCACTCCGGATCTGTTACCATCAGACATCATAGGAACAGAGATCTATGATCCATCCAATAATTCATTTAAGATCAAACAAGGTCCCGTTTTTACCAATCTTTTACTTGCGGATGAGATCAACCGTGCCCCAGCCAAGGTACAATCTGCACTTCTTGAAGTGATGCAGGAGAGACAGGTCACCATCGGTGATGAGACATTCAAAATAGACCTTCCATTCCTGGTAATGGCAACACAAAACCCTGTCGAGCAGGAAGGTGCCTATGAACTTCCTGAAGCACAGCTTGACAGATTTATGATGAAAGTGGTTGTAGGGTATAACACAAAAGAAGAAGAGCTGGAGATAGCAAGGCGTGCAGCAAATAATAGTTTTGGGGATATCCAGCAAGTAGCGACTATTGATGATCTTAACAAGATCAGAGAGGAAGCACTTCAGGTGCATATGGATGAACAGATAGAAGCCTATATCATTGAGTTGGTTGCTGCAACACGTGATCCTAAAGCCTA